>CAZUGB010000241.1:0-5641 GCA_964619925.1 uncultured Candidatus Cloacimonadota bacterium | reverse complement strand
TTAAAAAAATATATTAAAGATCTTGAAGATTATAATAACATTACCCTAATATTAAACAATCCTTGTTTGGAATTTTGGTTCCTACTTCATTTTGAACAAACAACAAAATATTTCCCGAAATGTGAAGATTCCGAGAAACGACTTAAAAAATATCTCAAACACTACGAGAAAACGCGGAGCTATTTCACAAAACAAGGTAATGATATATATTTGCAATTAAAACAAAATTTATCAAACGCAATTCATAATGCCAAAAACACAAATAGAAAAGATGATGATAATCTTAAAAGAGCTTTATGTGAGATGAATCTCTTTTTTGAAAATGATAAAATAAAAGAAGCCATTTTTAAAGAAAGCGATACCTCTGATAATCTTTAAATAATTTATCACTTTCTATTAACAAATCTCTTGACGATATAAACCGCAAAATCAACGTGCATTTTCAAAATGATAATAAGGAGATTTCCAATGAAAAAGTATTTATTTTTTATCTTGCTGATACTTTTTACCATTACCCTAAATGCAAAAAGCTATAAAGAATGGGATCATTTACCCGTTATCGATTATCAAAAAATTCGCTTCGGAACGGATAAAACACTTGATATAGCCACTTGGAACATCGAAAGATTTCCCAAACGAGGAGATACCACAATAGTTTATGTGGCAAAATGTATCAAAGCTATGGATGTGGATTTGATAGGGATGCAAGAGATAAAAGGCAAAAAAGCTTTCTTGAATCTGATAAAAGAACTGAATAAAATAGATAAGAAAAACAAGTGGAAAGGTTACAGAGCAAAAAGCGACAAAAGATGGCATGTAAATCTGGCGTTTATATACAAAGCCAACGTTATACACGTAAATAAAATTTATGAACTTTTTAAAAGAAAAGATGAAAAATACCGCTACATTTTCCCAAGATACCCTTTGGTAATCGATTTCAATTACCACGGCGAAAGATTTGTCGTTATAAATAACCACTTAAAGGCAAGAAGCGGAGAAAAAAATAGAAACAGAAGACGCAAAGCTCTATCCAAATTGCACGCTTGGGTTATGAAAAACTTGCCGAATGAAAATGTGATTATCCTCGGAGATATGAACGATCAATTGGTTGATTCGCCTTCCACAAACGTATTTACCGTGTTCTTAAAAGATAAAAAAGATTTTTCTTTCGCAGATTATAAAATAGCCGCCGATTCCACCGCAGATTGGTCTTATCCCTATTGGAAATATCGCGGACATATAGATCATATCATTATTTCAAACGAATTGTATGACGATTTTTCAAATAAAAATTCAGCTGTAAAAACAATTGCAATAGACAAATTTATGGAAGGCGGAGACGAAGCGAGATACCAATTTATCACCGACCACAGACCCGTAGCGATAAGGTTGTATGTTCATTAAATTTATTCTCAAACTTACCTCTTCGGTGCTTTTATTAACTTTCTTATCGCTGATTTATTTTATTCTGAATATTTTGGACGGTCATTCAACTTATCGAGTGGTAACTATAAGTGGATACAAAAGTGAAAAAAATCCCATAGCCCGATTTTTTATAAAAAAATTAGGTGCTTTAAAAGGGATAATATTAGTCAAATTACTTTCGCTTTCCGTGGTTTTTGTTATGCTTTTCAGATATGCGAAGTATTTTACGAAAGACTTTAATCTCATATTTTTTATCGCCGATATTTTTTATTCTTGGGTGGTAATTCATAATTATAAAACTTTGTTTAAAATGATAGACAAGCAGGAAAAACTATATAAAAAAATTCAAAATGTTTTATGATAAACTAAAAAAACTTATTACCTCGTCGGAATTTTTTGATAGAATTTCAAAATTAACAAAACAAGATAAACCGCTGATTCATAATTTAAACATCTCGGCAAAAGCCTTGGTAGCGGCTCACTTATTCAAAACATCCCAAAAAAACATAATTTTCGTATCATCAAACGATAAAATAGCAGAAGACATTTTGGATGATTTTGATTTGCTTGTGGGAAGAAATAATTCGTTTTTTTTACCCGATTACGAAATATTACCCTACGAAAACAGATCGCCGCATTATTCTATCAGAGCGCAAAGGATAGACACGTTAGTAAAAGCCGTATCTAATGAGAAAGCTATCTACACGCTATCTGTCGGGTCATTTTTTAGAAAAATCGTATCCAAAGAGGTTTTTTCTCAAAATATCATTCGTCTCACGATAGATAACGAATATCCCCCCGATGTTTTAATATCCAATTTGGTGGGAATGGGTTATGATGTGCAATATCAAATCACTCATGTGGGACAAGTAGCTCATCGCGGCGGTATTATAGATGTTTTTTCCCCGAATTATTCATATCCGATAAGAATAGAATTTTTTGGAGATACTATCGATTCCATTAGATTTTTTTCGGTTAGCTCACAAGTTTCCACAAATCACTCTTTGGATGAGTGCGTCATTATTCCCGCAAGAGAATTTTCCATTCATAATATTGAAACCGATTCGGAAAAACTTTGGCAAAAAATCCACCAAAGCGGTTTTTACGAAGGCATAGAAGAAGATGTTTCTTTACTTTTAAAAAAGGTAATAACTTTTGCGGAATATTTTGAATATAACGACGTCATTATCATTTGGAACGATTTACACTATATCAAAAACGAATTTAACAAAATTTTCGATGAAACGAAAGAATTTTATAAAAAATTATCAAACAAAGAATTTGTTCCCCTTCCTCGGGACATATTCCAACCACCGCAATATTTTTCATTTATAGAAAAAAATTATCAAACGCTCTTTTTATCGCAAGCCGAAATAATCTCAAACGATTATCCTGTTTCCTTAAAAGCCCCCTTCTCTTCTCAAATGACATTCGAAAGCAATTTGGAACTTTTTATACAAAATTTATCCCAAAAACACAAAGAAGGTTATAAAATCATTATCCAATCCGATAATAAAAGCCAAAGCGAAAGATTAAAAGAACTTTTGGACGATTTGACATTCGGTATCAATTTCACAATCGGGGTATTTCACAAAGGTTTTTTGATTAACGATATCAAATTGGCAATTTATACGGATCATGAAATCTTTTCACGATATAAAAAAACAAAAAGAATCGTAAGATTTTCACAAAAAGATGCTTTGGTTGACTATGATTCGCTCAAACCAGGTGATTACATCGTTCATATCACACACGGAATAGGTATTTATCAAGGATTAAAAAAGCTAAATATCGACGGTAATCTTGTGGAATGTTTGATGATAGCATACGCCGGAAATGATAAAATTTACGTTCCGATAGACCAATTACGTTTGGTTTCCAAATATGTGGCACAAGAAGGTATCGCACCGGTTATTCATAAATTGGGTAGCAAAAAGTGGCTACTTACCAAAAACAAAGCCAAAAAACAGATAGAACTTGTGGCGAAAGACCTTTTGGAACTTTATGCAAAAAGAAGATTGCAGCGAGGTATCAAATTTGACAAAGACACCTTGTGGCAAGCGGAAATGGAAGATGCATTCGTTTATGAAGACACACCCGACCAAAAAAGAAGCACCGAAGAAATAAAAAAAGATATGGAATCCGATTATCCTATGGAACGTTTATTATGCGGAGATGTAGGTTTCGGAAAAACGGAAGTTGCCATTAGAGCGGCATTCAAAGCCGTTTTGAGCGGATATCAGGTAGCGGTGCTTGTGCCTACCACTCTTTTGGCGGAACAACATTATCTTGTATTCAAAGAACGCATGGCGGCATATCCTATCAAAATAACAATGGTTAGCAGATTTAGAAAAAAAAGCGAATTGGATAAAGATATAAAAAAAATTTTCACCGGTGAAATCGATATTGCCATAGGAACCCATAAACTGCTTTCTCAAAAAATAAAATTTAAAAAATTGGGACTTCTTATCATAGACGAAGAACATAAATTCGGAGTGAGACACAAGGATAAGTTAAGAAAATTAAAAAACAACGTGGATACACTGTATATGTCCGCCACACCAATTCCCAGAACTATGAACATGGCGTTATCCAAACTAAAAGAGATGTCTCTCATTCAAACCTCACCCGTTTCAAGATTGCCTATTAGAACGATTATGACTACATTTGACGATGATATTATAAAAGATGCTATCAAAAGAGAAATCGCCAGAGGCGGTCAGGTTTTTTTCGTTCATAATCGCGTTCAAACCATTGATACAATAGCCGAAAAACTAAAAAACCTTTTGCCGGATGTAAAATTTGCCGTAGGCCACGGACAACTGTCCGAAAAAACACTTGAAAAGGTTATGTTGGATTTTGCTCACCATAAATTTGACGTTCTTATTGCCACCACAATCATTGAATCGGGTATAGATATACCGAATGCAAATACGATTATCATAAACAGAGCTGATAGATTCGGACTTGCTCAGCTTTATCAAATTCGCGGACGAGTGGGAAGAAGCAACAAAAGAGCCTATGCCTATTTTATTGTTCCCGAAAACATTACCGAAACGGCTAAAAAACGTCTTGAAACTCTTTTGGAATACGAATCGCTCGGTAGCGGCTATCAAATTGCCATGAGAGATTTGGAAATTCGCGGAGCGGGAACTCTTTTGGGAACCAAACAAAGCGGTATCATTAATACTATCGGGTTTAACTATTATTCCAAATTGCTAAATCAAGCGGTAGAAGATTTGCAAAATAATCCTGAAAAATTGCGCATGGAAAATGACGACGAAACCGTAGTAAAAACCGCTATCAATAGATTTATACCCTCCGATTATATCTCCGATGAAAAAGAAAGATTAAAAATCTACGAAAGACTTTTGAACTTTGATAATATAAACCACTTTGAAGATATTAAATCGGAATTAAAAGACAGATTCGGGAAAATCCCCCCCACATTGCACAATACAATCTCACATTTCAAAATCAGATTTATGTCAAATGCCTTAAACTTAAAATCATTCAGAATGAAAGGTAAAAAAATTATCATTGAATTCAAAAATGAAAAACTGCCCAAACGCGAAATAATAGAAAAGCTTTTGAAAAAATTCGATACTCCCGTTAGCTTTGACGTTACAAACGGCTTAAAGATAACCTTTGAATTGACGGAAAAAAATAATCCCGTTAATTTATCGGAAGATATTTTATATTTTCTTTATTCGAATAAATAATATTTTCAGAGGGATATTTTAAAATAAATTAAAAACAATTATTGACAAAAAAAATACGGAAAAAGTTTTTTACAATAATAAACTGATGGGAGAAAAATAATGAAAACGATTACACTTACATTGGATACCATCACACCTCTTTGGACAGGCGATGCGTGGGGCAAGAATAACGAAATACGTCCTTCGTCGATTATGGGAAGTTTGAGGTTTTGGTTTGAGGTAATTTGTTATTTTGCGGGTATTACAAAAAAGGACTATTATAAAGATGGCAAATTGAATGATGATTTGGATAAGGAAAAATTTGAAAAAAAGATATTAAAAAACGGAGCAAATTTTAAGGGAGTAGATAAAACTCTTGCTGAGCTTGGTATTTCTCTTCCGTCAAGAGTTTTCGGGTGTACAGGATGGAAGGGATGGATGAGGATAAAAAGGATTGAACCGATTAAAGATTATTGCTTTGGAAATAGATTGAACTTACCTTTTGGAATAGCGGT
>CAZUGB010000240.1:0-11269 GCA_964619925.1 uncultured Candidatus Cloacimonadota bacterium | reverse complement strand
CTGATATTTTCGTTTTTTTTCATCCAAACTTAGCAGATATTCAATATCCGCACTTTCGTTTTTATTTTTTACGGCTTCGATAACTTTTTCTTTATTATTTCTGATAAATTTTATATCCAACATATTATCTCTTTTCTATTTTTATTGCCGATTTAATGATTTTCATAAACTTTTCACTATCCAAAGAAGCACCGCCAATAAGCGCACCGTTGATATTTTCTTGAATCAAAAGGTCCTCGATATTTTCGGGTTTTACACTTCCGCCATACAAAATAGGGGTATCATTGGCAATTTGTTCCGAATAATGTTCCGCCAACCAATTTCTGATTAACTGATGAACTTCTTCGGCTTGTTTGGGAGTAGCATTTTTTCCTGTTCCTATTGCCCAAACCGGCTCATAAGCTATGTACAAATTTTTATGAATTTCGATATTTTTCAAACCGTTTTCAAGCTGTTTTAAAATAACATTTTTTGTATTGTTATTTTCTCTGTCATTCAAAGTTTCTCCTACGCAAAAGATAGGAACTAAGCCGGAATCTTGAACATTTTTTAATTTTTTATTAATGATATTATCCGTTTCACAATAATATTTTCTCCTTTCGGAATGTCCGATAATACAATATTGCACTCCCATTGCGGATAGCATTTGAGGAGAAATTTCACCCGTGTAAGCACCAAAACTATGTTCGCTTGCATTTTGAGCTCCCACCGAAACAGGTAAATCAATGGCGTAGTCCGTGGCTAATTCCAAATATATTGAAGGCGGGCAAATAATGATTTCGGTTGAATTAAGGTTATCCAGATCAGCAACAAATTCCACAATAGAATCAAAAAAATCATCGGCTTCCGAGAAGAGTTTATTCATTTTCCAATTACCGGCAATAACTTTTTTTACCATTTTTATTCTCCTAAAATTTATTCGGAATCTATACTTTTGATAAATTCTTTAGCCGTTTTGCCATAGGTAGGATTTTTCATAAGTTTTGCAAAATATTTTCTGGCTATTTTTTTATTATTTCTGTCATAATAGATTTTTGCTTTGTAATAAAGGGCATCTGCCGAATTAGGGTACTTTGCCAAAAGTTTATCCGCCTTTTTAAGAGCCTTATCAAATTTTTTTTGATTGTAATAAAGTATCATAAGATTGCGGGTAATTTCTTTGTCAAAGCCGAAAGTGAGAACTTTTTCCCAATATTCCGCCGCCTTGTTCATTTTGTTAATGCTATAATACAATGCCGCCATATTCTTGTATGTTAATTTTAAAGCACTTTTCGACGGATTTGTTTTTAAATATTCCTGATAGGTTTCCACCGCTTTGTTATAGTCTTTTAATTTGATATAACAATTTGCAATATTTTTAATAATTTTTGAATCTTGTTTTCTTTGTTTTGCTTTAAGATACCAATTTAGTGCATTATTATAATCTTTTTTCTTATAATACAATGAACCTATTTTCTTTTCTTGCCAAAGAGAAGGTTTTTTGTTTTCCATTTCTTGTAAAAATGCTATAGCGCCGTCTATATCTTTCAAATATTTTTTGTATAATGTAACGATTAATTTTTCGTTTTTAAGATAATCTCTTCTGCTTAATTTATTATCACCGGTAAGGGCTAGTGTTTTTTTTAGATATTTTATGGCTTCGGGATAATTTTTTGCAAAATAAAATGCCTTCCACAAATTAATTTTTTGAATTGTGTTAATTTTGTCATCAACAATGGCATTTTCTTTTTGAGCCGCTTGTTTATAAGTTTCTATGGCTTTCAAATAATATGTGGCCGCATCAGCGTATTTTTTTGCTCTGAAAAGTGAGTCGGCTTTTGCAAAAAAGATGTTTCCCTGTTTTTCAAGAGTAGCAGAAAACAAAAATGCGGTAATAATAAATGATAGCAGAACAGTTAATAATATCTTTTTTCTCATGTTAAACCTCCGATATTTTTTGTCATTTTTTTTTTATCTTTTTTGATGTCAATAAAAGTTCTTTTTAATCGTTCGGACAAACAATTGCCGATAAGATAAAACAATGATGCATTGTGCTTTGAAATTAGCTATATTATCAAAGAATTATTCCGTTTTGAGGAGAATTTTATTTGATTAATTAAAAAAACTTATTAAGTTTATTCTTGAAACAAATTCATATTATTAAAAACTGGTTCAAATTAAAAAAATAACAGAGGAAATTATGAGTAATGAAATAAGAGTAAGATTTGCACCCAGTCCCACGGGATATTTGCATATAGGTGGATTGCGAACGGCATTATACAATTATTTATATGCCAAAAAAACAGGTGGAAAATTTATCTTGCGTATAGAAGATACCGATCAGGCAAGATATGTGGAAGGAGCTGTGGAAAATCTTATCCGAACATTAAAAGAAGTTGGTCTGGACTATGACGAAGGACCCGATATAGGTGGAGAATACGGACCTTATTTCCAATCGCAAAGAACGGATATATACAAAAAATATGTGGATGAGTTACTGGCAAAGGATATGGCGTACCCCTGCTTTTGTACACCTCAGGATTTGGAAAAGATGAGAAAAGAACAACTCGAACGCGGCGAGGATGTCCGATATGACAGAAGATGCCGAAATATCCCCAAAGAAGAAGCAAAAAAAAGAATTGAAGCCGGAGAATCTTATGTTATCAGGCTTAAAGTTCCCCTTGAAGGAGAAATCACTTTTTACGATGTAGTCAGAGATAAAGTTACCATTCCTTGGGAGACTGTTGACGATCAGGTTTTACTTAAATCCGACGGCTTTCCCACTTATCATCTTGCAAACGTAATTGATGATCATTTGATGAAGATTACACATGTTATCAGGGGCGAAGAATGGCTGTATAGTGTTCCGAAACATCTTTTATTATATAAAGCTTTCGATTGGAAACCACCGAAAATGGTTCATCTTCCTTTATTATTGAATAAGGATAAAAGCAAATTGAGTAAAAGACAAAACGATGTGGCGGCGGAAGATTATTTGAACAAAGGATTTCTAAAAGAAGCGTTATTAAACTACATAGCTTTGTTAGGCTGGCATCCCAAAGGAAATAAAGAAATCTTTACCATGAAAGAATTGATAAAAGAATTTTCATTAAAACGAATCAACAAAGCGGGAGCGGTTTTTGATTATGAAAAACTGGTGTGGATGAACGGACATTACATTAGAAATATTGATATTAACATATTGCTGGAAAGAGCCAAGCCTTTCTTTGAGAAACAATCGATAGATATTTCCGATATGAAAAAATTTAAAACCGTAATTTCCATTGCAAAGGACTATGCGCATACATTATCCGAACTTGTAGAAGTGTCAAAAATATATTATTATCCGCCAAAATTTGATAAAAAAGATATTCCCTTATTAAATTCAGAAAACTCAAAGCGTATTTTTGAATTGTGGATATCCGAACTATCGGAAACAAAGAACGTTACAAAAGAAATAATAGACAAACTTATCAAAATGACAGCCGAGAAACTTAATTTAAAAGGGAAAGATTTTTATTTTCCATTCAGACTGGCTTTATACGGAAACACTCACGGACCCGATATACATAAAATTATCGATGCATTGGGAATTGAAGAAACCATAAAAAGATTAGGAACGGCAAAGGCTTTGTAATGCTTGCAAATCTGAAAAATACCACCGTTATCATACCGGTTTTTAATGCCGAGAAATATCTTGATAGATTACTTAATGAGATTTTAATCTACACAAAAAATATTATAGTGATTGATGACGGCTCCACAGATAATAGCTATGAAATTTGTAAGCAATTCCCCGTAATTTTATACAGGATAAGAAATAATAGAGGTAAAGGGCATGCTCTTAAAAAGGGATTTGATATAGCTATAAACGAAGGATTTATTTTTGCAATTACTTTGGATAGCGATTTTCAACATCCCCCTAAAGATATTCCCAAATTTATAAAAAGACAAATAGCCACATCAGCCGATTTGATATACGGAAAAAGAGATTTTGATCCTAAAAAAATGCCAATACATCGAATATTGAGTAATTTTTTAACAAGTTTGATAGTTTCCGTAAAAATAAAAAAACGAATTTACGACTCACAATGCGGATACAGATTATACAATCTTGATATGCTCAAAAGAATCAAAATAGAAACGGATAGGTATCAAACGGAAACGGAATTAATCATAAAACTTGCAAAAATCGGAGCAAAATTTGAATTTGTTCCAATAGAGACAATATACGATACTGAAAAAAGTTATATTTCTCATTTTAGGGATATAAAAAATTTTATAAAAGTAATCTTGGATAAAACGGAGAAAATATGAAAATTTTACTTACAAACGATGACGGCATTGATGCACCCGGAATAAATATATTAGCCGATAAGTTAAAAAAAGCGGGATATGATATTTACATGGTTGCCCCACACAAAGAACAAAGCGCCACTTCACATTCGATTACGCTTCATCAACCTATGAGAATTTTTAAAAGAGAAGAAAAAACATATGCAGTTACAGGCACACCTACCGATTGTGTTATTTTAGCATCTCAAATAATTTTAAAAAATGATATTGATTTGATTATTTCCGGTATTAATAACGGACAAAATATGGGCGAAGATGTTCTTTATAGCGGAACGGTCGCCGCAGCGATAGAAGGAATGTTTTTGGGATTTAAAGCTATTGCCGTATCTCTTACCTCGTTTGTAGATCAAAAATATGAAACAGCCGCCTTTTATATAGAAAAACTTCTATCCGAAGGGATAATTTCTTTAATTGATAAAAACGAAATTTTAAATATCAATATACCTAATGTGGGAATTAACGAGATAAAAGGTATCAAAGTTACGCATCTTACTCATAGGAAATATGTTGATTTTGTAGCGGAACAAACCGATCCGAGAGGTCAAAAAATCTATTGGATTGGAGGAAACAAACCCCTTTGGGATACTAAAAAAAGTTCCGATGCGGAAGCGGTATTTAATAATTACATCTCTATCACACCCATAAAACCGCAGTTTACAAATTCGGTTTCAATGGACAAAATCGAGAACTGGTTGGACAAAAAAGGTTTAAAATGAGGATAAAAGACAGAATAGAATCGATGGTTCAAACTCAATTAGTATCAAGAGGCATTTCGGATCCCGTGGTTTTGAATGCTTTCAGAAACGTGCCTCGCCATCTTTTTGTTCCGGATTATATTGAAGAACATATCGCATATATGGACGGACCTTTAAATATCGGATACGGTCAAACTATTTCCCAACCTTATACCGTAGCATTTATGATGGAAGCATTACACTTGAAAAACAGTGATATTGTTTTGGAGATAGGAACAGGTTCAGGTTATCAAACGGCACTTTTGGCGGAAATTGTGAAAAAAGTTTATACAATTGAAAGAATTGCCCAACTTTCAAATCAGGCAAGAAATCGATTGTCCGCTATGAATTACAATAACATAGAATTTTATATCGGGGATGGCACCACAGGTTGGCCTGACAATACCATATTTTTTGATAAAGTAATTGTTACTGCCGGAGCGCCCATAATTCCCGAATCTTTGGTTAAACAGATGAAAACCGGCGGCAGAATGATAATTCCCGTGGGAGACAAATCCACACAAACAATGAAATTAGTCGTAAAAAAAACTTTGGGATATGATGAATACGAATTAGGGGGATTTGCATTTGTTCCGTTAATTGGCAAGGAAGGTTGGCATCAATGAAAAAAACCGTTATTATACTGATTATCATTTTTTTATCACTTTCACTTTTCGCAAAGATGAGATTAAAGGATAAATTGCAACAAAAGATAAATGCCATTAATATATCCGACGAGTTAAAAGTATCTCTGATAGCAATGATACCGATTTTCGAACTTAGAGGAGCCATTCCAATAGGCATTAAGCACTATCATCTGCCATATTGGAAAACTTTTGTTTTTTCGGTAGCGGGCAATATGATACCCATATTTTTTATTCTTTTGTTTTTTGATATTATCACAAAACTTTTCTTTAAAATTCCCATTCTAAAAAGAATTTTATTAAAAATCTTCGAGAGAACACGTAAAAAAAGCGCATCAATTGAAAAATATGAAGAGCTGGGTTTGATGTTATTTGTAGCAATACCCCTACCTGTTACCGGTGCTTGGACAGGTTCATTAGCCGCCTATCTTTTCGGATTGAATTTTTGGAAATCCATACTTTTTATCTTTTTAGGAGTTTTAATAGCAGGTATTGTAGTAAGTTTACTCACTTCTATGGGATGGATCGGAGCAATAATTTTTTTTATAGCGTTATTAATTGTATTGATAAAACCAATTTATAAAAAAAAGGAGAACGTTAAATGAAATTAAGAACTTTTTTATTGATTATCCTCTTATTACCCGTTTTATTATTTGGAAAAGAAGGTAATATTTTCGATTACAAAGCCCCTTTTAAAACAGCAACCATTTATATGAAGTTAACCGGCACAACAAATGGTCAGCAAGTAACTTATATAAAAGATTGGGGACAAACAAAGGCAATTTACACGGAAAAGGAAACAAAGATTTTCGGTATTAAAAACAAGGAAAAGACCATTGAAATTATCACACCCGAGTGGATTTATCATTATAATTTGCTAAAAAATGAAGCGACAAAGTCACATAATCCGGTATTTTTTATGAAAGACGAATACAACAAACTATCCGCTGCGGATAAAAAGAAATTTAATGAAAACGCAGAGAAACTAGGGAAAACATCTTTAGCCGCATTTAACGGAAAATTTGAAGAAAATGCAGAAAAAATCTTGGGTTATAGCTGCGATAAAACCGAAATGATGGGAGCCACCGTTTATAATATTCACAATACGGACATTACTCTAAAAAGTTCCACAAATATGATGGGTTTAAAAATGAATACAGAAGCGGTTAAGATAGAAAAAGGAAAAGCAGATGAGAAAAAATTTCAATTGCCTCAAGGTATTACCCCCGAATACAATGAAGAAGCCGACAAAATGGCGGAACAAGTGGCTAGAAATGAAGTTCACTCTATTGTAGAAGGAAAAGTAGAAACTCAAACTCCAACCTCAAACGGTGAAAACAAGTCAAATAATATTGATAATGAAGAATTTAAAAAATCAATGGAAAAACTCAAAGGTTTATTTGGAAATTAATTTTATTTAGGAGGAGTAATGAAAAATTATGATGACCCTGTAAGTGTAGGAGAATGGCTACTTACATATTTTATCTCTGCTCTCCCGATAGTTGGATTTATCATGCTTTTTGTTTGGGCATTCGGAGAAAACACAAAACCCAGCAAAAAGAATTGGGCAGCGGCAAATTTGATTATGATGGTTATTTTTGTAATACTCTATGCACTTTTGATTATACTCTTTATCAGCTCAAGCGATAAAATTTATGAATTACTAAACAAATTTAACATCAATTATTAACTTAATGGTGGACGCAAGGGGATTCGAACCCCCAACTTTCTACATGCGAAGCAGATACTCTCCCGTTGAGTTATGCGCCCTTTGCGTTCTACAAATTTTTCTTGTACTTATTGTCAAATCAAAATTACTTTTTTTCAATAAATTTTAATTTTATTCCTTCTCCGCAATTTCTACACATCGGAATGGATTTTCTATCGGTAAGTATGATTTTTCTAAAATCATTATATTTTTTCCCGTTCCAAATCGTTTTTATATTTTCGTTTTGTACATTTCCAATTTTATGAATATTATTCTTATCAAAGCAACAAACCGCCATTTCTCCATTCCAATTAACTACCGGTTGCGTCCAAATTCTGCGACATCTGTTTTTCAGATTAAATTTTATTTTAAAATTATTTCCTTTTATTTTATATCTTCGATATTTGGGATTTTCGGGCAAATACTCCAAATCATTTGCGCTATAAATCTGAGCCGTTTTAAGTTTTAAAAAATCAACTTCAAATTTTTTGGCTAATTTTTTTACTTTATCAATTTGATTCTCATTATGTTTAAAAACAAGAAATTGCCATTCGATTAAAGGTAAAGTTTTTCGTAGTCTTTTCTTTTCGGCGATAATATTTTTTAAATTTGTCAAAACAAGATTCAAATCACCTTTTACACGATATTTTTCATAAGATTCTTGGGTAATACCGTCGATAGAAAAAATTAACGTATCAATCCCCGAATTTACGATTTGATTCGCATTTAATTCAATGCTACCGTTTGTGGAGACTATTACATACAATCCTTTGTCAGATGCGTATTTAGTCATCTTAATAAGTTCTTTGTTCAAAAAAGGTTCTCCCTGATTCCAAAGTAAAATCATCATGGTATCTTCATACACTTCGTCGATTATTTTCTTAAATAAATCAAATGACATAAATCCTTTTTCTCTTTTTAATGTGCCGTTTCCGGTGGGACACATCGGACATTGCAAGTTGCAAATATCAGTGGGTTCAATCATAACAATCGGTGGCAAACCGAAGATTATCGGCTTTTTTATAGCAAGTGATAGCAAATAGGAAAAAATAACTTTGAATAAATTGTAAATTCTTCTAAGGGTAACGGTTTTAGAGAGAAAATGCAAAACTTCTTTATTCATCTTCTTTCGTTAAATCTTTTAATAGTTCTTTTGCGAGTTGTTCGTCTTCGGCTCTCACCTTTATCTTTGCCATTATACCGTTTTTTGAAAATATTCCGCTTTGAAATCCCATACCAAGCATACTTTGGAAAATTTCCCCATCTACGGTATATTCTATTCCTACGGATTCCAAAAGCGATTTTGCTATTCCGATAATTCCCAAATCTCCTGATTCGAGAACGGTTTTCAGTTCAAATTCTTCATTTTTCATTTTCATCTCCGTCTTTTGATAAGCCTAATTTTTATTTCATCTAATTTTAGACAATAAAAAAAACCGCAGTTGAATTCTGCGGTTTAAAATTCCGGTATAATCATTAAGTTGAGCAATTATTTTATAGCAATTTCTTTTGCCGGTTTCGGCTCTTTTTTGGGTATTGAAATCGTAAGAACGCCATCTTTATACTTCGCTTCTATTTCATCGGCATTGCATTTTTCGGTGAATGTAATGGTTCTTACAAAATTGCCCTCATAGCGTTCTTTTTTATAATAGGTACCTTTCTTTTCCTCTTTTGTTTCTTTGTGAGTAGCTTCTATAACCAAATCATTATCTTTAAGCGAAACTTTAATTTCCTTTTTATTAAATCCGGGCAAATTAGCTTTCACCTCATAATGATCATCATATTCTATCAAATCCACCGGCATAGCCATAAGCGAGTTTTCGGTTTCATCTTCAAAAAAATTGCTCAAAAATTCATCAAACATTGATAATGCAGGGAATAAGTCTTTTCTCTTTTGGATCTTTGTCATTTTTTCACCTCCTATTTTTTTATTTCCATAGATAATATAATTTTTCGGGGCAGGAACGCAAATATTTTTTAGCAGTCTTCATCATATTCTGCTAATTTTAGTTTTAATTATATTGCTGATAGTGATTTGTGCCTTTTTATAAATTTTAAAGCTCTATTTAATTATGACTAGTTTTGATGATAAGTTTCGATATTTATATAAACCACATTTAATTTTTCAACTAAACTTGTTCATTTTATTGACACAATTAAGAGGTATTAATTTTTATCAACATAAATCGAAGAGGTAATAATTATGTGGAAAAACATTACGGATAAGCCCATTAAATTAGCCGTTGCGATAGTTGAAAATATTGATAATTCAGAGAATAATGCACCTTATAAAAATTTGGAAAAATTAGCAGAAGAACTATATAATAAATATTCTGCAACAACTATCGGTAAAATATCGGGAATTGAAAATGCCAGAAAACTTTTCAAATCCGTTCATATAGATCCCACAAAAAACAGACCTTCGTCGGAAGCATTGTTAAGAAGGGCAATAAAGCAAAAACCTTTACCCAAGATTAATCCTGCTGTCGATATTGGTAATTGGTGCTCATTGGAATTTTTGTTACCTATTTGTGTTTATGATTACCAAAAGATATTCGAACCCGTTGAATTACGTTTGGGAAAGGCAAATGAAAAATATCTCGCAATAAATAATCGCGAAATAAACCTCGAGAATAAATTTGTTTTATCGGACACAAAAGAAGCTTTCGGTTCACCGATTACCGATTCCTACCGAACGGCTGTAAATAACTCCACAAAAACATTAGTATTGGTTATTTATTCTCATAGCGAAATGTCGCAAGATAAATTGGGAAAAAATTTAGATGTTTTCATTGATAGAATAATTAATTTTTTAAGCGGACAACTTAAAGAAAAATTTATAATTTAAAGAGGAATAGTATGAAATATATCGGAGCACATGTCAGTACGAGCGGGGGTGTGGAAAATGCACCGATAAACGCAAAAAAAATAAAAGCAAGGGCTTTTGCTCTTTTTACTCGTAATCAAAGAAGATGGTCATCTCCTCCCCTGAAAGAAGAAAGTATAGAAAACTTTAAGAAAAATTGTAAATTATACGGATTTTCTTCCGATTATATTTTACCGCATGACAGTTATCTGATAAATTTGGGAAATCCAGATAAAGAAGCATTACAAAAATCAAGAACCGCTTTTTTGGACGAAATGACTCGATGCGAACTATTGGGATTAAAATACCTAAATTTTCATCCCGGAAGCCATTTAAGAAAAATTTCCGAATCGGATTGTATAAACATTATAGCCGAATCCGTAAATATTGCGCTTTCAAAGACAAAAAACGTAATTGCCGTTATAGAAAATACTGCGGGACAGGGTTCCAATATCGGATACAAATTTGAGCATTTACGCTCTATCATAGACTTGATTGACGATAAATCACGAATAGGTGTTTGCATAGATACATGCCATTTGTTTACTTCCGGATATGATATTCGAACGGAAGAAGAATTTCAAAAAACATTTCAACAATTTAATGAAATTATTGGTTTTGATTATCTTAAAGGTATGCATCTTAACGATTCCAAACCCGATTTAGGTAGCAAAGTTGATCGGCACGAGTGTATCGGAAAAGGAAAAATCGGTTTGGAAGCATTTACATTAATTATGAACGATAGCAGATTTGATAATATTCCCTTAATTTTGGAAACACCTAAGCCGGAACTTTGGGAAGATGAAATAAAATTATTGTATAGTCTGATAAAAAACATATAAGGAAATAAAATGAAAAAGATACCATACGGGATAGGGAATTTCGGGAAATTAATTGAGCAGAATTTTTATTTTATTGATAAGACAAAATATATTGAAAAGATAGAACAAATAGGAAGCGAGTATCTTTTTTTCCTTCGACC
>CAZUGB010000239.1:0-4983 GCA_964619925.1 uncultured Candidatus Cloacimonadota bacterium | reverse complement strand
GATTTGGTTAATAGAAATATCCTATCCGAAAAACCCTATTTTTTTAAAAGTACCAGCTTATACGATTTTTTGTTAGTAACCTATGAATTAATTTCCACTACCAAAAATGATCTTATTTCGTTGGATTCTTTATCCAAAGCTTGGCAATCGGAAGTTTTTGCGCCTTATTTTTGTTCTGATGACAGATTGATAAAAAATTTTTCCACGATGATATTCGATTTGAACAAACAAGGATACAACTTTATTGATTATGATTTGTTATATAGCCTGAAATACAATGAAAACATCTTGGAAATATTTGATGTTATATTTAAATACATAAAGCAATTTACCGGAATAAATACCATAACTGACTTAACTAAATTATTTTATGATATTATTAAAATTGATCTTATCGAAAAGGATTATTATTTTACAAATATCGGAGAAGTATTTTATCAAACATTGTATGATCTGAAAACCGCCGATTTTTATCTTAAAGAAATTTATAAAAAGGTGTTTGAAAAAGAAAATAAAGGACAGCAATATTTAAAATTATTATTGGAGCATCTCAAATACAAAAAAATAAAGAAAGAAACAACAAAATCAAAACATTTTATTACTTCGCTTCTTGACACCCGAAATGTTACTCATCAAAACATTTTTATTTTGAATATGAATAGCGGGAAATTACCATCATCGCCCAAATCAAGTTTTATCTTAACAGAAATGCAAAAGAAGCAACTAGGTTTATTAACTTATGAGGATGTGAAATTAAGAGAAAAATATTATCTATATCGTTTGATTGCCACATCAAAAAATGTATGGCTATATGCCGTAAATGATTTGGAAAACGATATTGAGCCAGGGGCTTTTTGGGAAGAACTTAATCTGTATTCCAAACAAAAATCATCCTATACGGACAATTTTCAAATAAGTTACAAAAATCTTTACGAAAGCATCTTAACTAATATAGATGCAAAAAACTATGCCGACAAAAACAGACTAAACGATAAAAATTTTTATTATTTTCCTTCCGATATAAAGAAAAGAATAAATATCAGTCATTCATCATATATCAAATTAAAATATGCACCTTTTGAATATTATTTGGAAAAGCTTATCCAAGGGAAAAAATTGGAGCTTGATTTTAAAAATAAAATAAACCCGCTTGTTTTGGGAAATATTGTTCATTCCGTTTTTAATGCGGTGTTCAAACAAATTGCCAAACGGTATTTTGAACCAAGCGAAAAAATGCTTTTTAATAAACATATTCATTCAGAAAAGGCTTTGCAACATGTTATTATGAATCTTTCGAAATATAAGTACTATCGAGCATATAACGAATCGGACATTTATTTTGATACCTTCGTAAAATTATTTATAAAAGATTCCGTAGAACATTTTATCACATTGATTTATTCGATTGCAAAAGAATATAAAAGGGTTAAATATATTCCTGAAAATGATTTTGAAAAAAAAATCAAAGTTTATCATGATATAAGCGGCATTGATGTTATCGTTACCGGTATATCCGATTTAAGAATAGAAACCCCAAAAGAAAATTTTATAATCGACTTTAAAACATCAAACCAATCATCCTATAATTTGATAAAAGATCAGCTTTTATTCTATGAAAATTTATATTATGAAAACTCACCGAAAAATATCCTATCCGCATTTTATTTTGTTTTTGATCAAAAATTATATTGGTCTGCTAAAAAGAAAACACCTTTTACACAACTTTTATCGGATTTAATAAATGAATTATTACTAGGATATTTCGTTAGGGAAAGAATAACATACTATAACGATACGGATATTACAAGAGCCGACAAAATGAAAAAGGGAACAAAATGAGAAAAGTAATTAAAGCAAGCGCAGGAACAGGGAAAACATATAGTCTGTCTTTGGAGTATCTAAATATTTTATTCACATATCAAAATGTTTCGTTTGAAGAAATTGCCGTAATTACTTTTACCAAAAAAGCTACCGCCGAAATAAGAGAACGTATTATCGAACATTTATCTAATATCATAAAAGATGATTCTTTGCAAAATCCCCTTGTTGTTTCACTAAAAAAAATAAATCCGAATATAAAAACATACAGAGCAAAAGAAATTTACGAGAAATTAATCACCAATAAAGATAAATTTAAAATCACTACAATAGATTCTTTTATAAATTCGATTTTTCGATCAATTGTTGCACCTATGTTAAATATTATAGATTATGAGATCGATCCTAATATTAACGACAAATATTTACCTATTCTTTTTAATGAAATTTTAACCTCAAAGCATAGAAAGAAATTTGATCTGTTGTTCAAAAATTTTAAATCTAAATCGCTACAAAGTTTTGAAGATTTTATTAAAACCGTTATTGAAAAAAGATGGATATTTGATTTCTCAAAAAACATTGAAAAAATAGATTATGATACGGAATTATTCTGGAAAAATTTCATAAAACATCTCTCTGATGCAATCCAATCATATCAGGAATATTTGCGAATTACAAATATTGCAATTATTAACCCGCAAAACAAAAAGCTTAATAAGGCATTTTGGGAATTTTATCAAAAGCAAAATGAATTTACGGTTGACGAGCTAGAATCTATAATTTTGGAAAAAATAAACGAATTACATCTACAAGACAGATTAGATTTTTTCGATTTTGAAAAATTTATTCCCACAATAAGAAGCAAAAAATATATTGATTTTGATTTAGCAATTAAATATAATATTTCGTTGGCGAAACAATACTACATAGATTATCTTTTCCTTACCGATTTTATGGAAGAACAAGCCGTTATCACGGATTTGGCGAATTTTATTTTAGAAAAATACGATGCAATTAAATTTCAGACGAAAATTTTTACATATTCCGATATTTCTTATTACACCTATAAGTTTTTGCGAGACGAAGAACAAAAAGATAATTTTCTTATTTTAAATCTTTTTTACGAAAAGTTGGCATACAAAATCAGATTTCTATTAATCGATGAATTTCAGGATACAGGCATAATTCAGTGGAATATTATTAATCCCATTATTCAGGAAATAATTAGTGGGAGCGGACAAAAAGATTACGGCGGAACAATAATCGTTGGTGACGAAAAACAAGCCATCTATGGATGGAGAGACGGTGAAAGAGAGCTTTTGATAAATTCTCACAGGTTTATACCTTTTGCAAATGAAACGACTTTGGATACTTCATATCGTAGCAAAAAAGTGATTGTAGATTTTATTAATGATATTTTTACGGATTTTGATGAAAAATGGTTTTACAGAAAAATGTTGTATAGAAAAAATGGGGGATACGTAAACTTTAATATAACCAATCTAAAAGCAACGAATTTATCGAAATACAGTTACTATGAAATGATATTAAAAAAATATTTATTTCCGATAATCAACAAAACGGACTTAGGCGAAACAGCAATAATTGCCAGAACAAATAAAGAATTGGAAACCATTGCAATGGTTTTATCATCTTACAATATATCATATATCTTGGAAACATCATCTTCTTTGTATAATCATCCTCTTATCAAAGCTATAGTTTTTCTTTTAAGATTTATCAATACTTCCGATTTTTGGAGTTTATCAAAATTTTTAAGATCCGATTTGATTTTGGCTACTCCTGATTATCTTTTAAAGATTTATTCTGTTTTTTCATCTCAAAGTGATGCCGATATTGAAGATTTTTTTGAATACAACAAATCTGACGAAATTATATCAAAAATAAAGGAAATATACTACAAAAAATCAAAATTATCAAAAACTATTAATCATATCTTTGAGAGCTTTGGTGCTTATAAGATTTTTACTTCGGAATTGGATTTTAAAAATTTTAATCGTTTTGTAGAAATTGCTCTGGATTTTGAAAACAATAACACGGAATACACAAAAGACATTTCGGGATTTTTAAGGTATATACAAGACACCGAAAAAGAACACTCTCAGATGCAACTCTCGGAAACAAATCTTATAAAGCTTTTAACAATTCATAAATCAAAAGGATTAGGATTTAAAAACGTATTTTTCTTTTCGGATATTTTACCTAAACCGCACAATACCGGAAACGATTTATTTGCCTATTATTCTTTCGATTCCCATTATACGACTTTTAATGAATCATATTATACGCTAAATTTTAAAAAATTAATTAAAAATACTTCAATAACCGATTTGTACAGGCAAAATGAATTAAAAGAATTTTACGAAGCAATAAACAATTATTATGTAGCAATGACAAGAAGTAAAAATAATCTTTTTGTTTGTTTATATTATTCCAAAAAAGATAATCCCTTACATCTTTTTAATCAGCAACTTGAAAATCCGGCAGTTAAACTCTTTTCCAGATATGTAAATAAAATTTTTAAAGATAAAGATGATGATTTTCTTTCCTATGAAATCGGAGATATTGAACTTTCTAAAATTGAACATAAGGCAGTTAATAATTTTCATATAGATCATAATTTTTTTATTGTGGAAGAAAGTAATAATCCGAAAAAGGAAATAGAAAACGATCAATATTTTAAATTCGTTGTAAATCCGATATCACTTTTCGGAACTATAATACATTATTATCTTTCATTTATCAGGTTTAATTTCGAAACTGAAAGGCTCTTGGCAAAAAAACATGTTCTAATGCATTATGGACTAATGATTAAACAAGATAAATTGGAAGAATTACTCGAAAAAACAGATCAATTCATTTTTGATAATCCCATTTATTTTGATAGTAATTTATGGAAAAATGTATATACGGAGTACCCTATTTTTGATGATTTAGGTAATGAATATAGAATTGACAGAATGCTCATTAATGAGAAAGAAATATTAATTTTGGATTATAAAACAGGCGAAAATTACAATAAAAATCAACTTATTACCTATTCTAAAATTATTGGCAAAATATTTCCGAATAAAACGATAAGAACCAAATATTTGGAAATAAAAATTTAGTAGATTACTTTATTTCCTCTAATAAAAGTAGTTT
>CAZUGB010000238.1:0-4278 GCA_964619925.1 uncultured Candidatus Cloacimonadota bacterium | reverse complement strand
CATTCAAATCTTTTGTGGAAACACAACGATAAATTTTTAATTTTTTTTTCAAAATTTTGATAGTATATAAATAATTTTTGTAACTCATTTTAAAATAAGTAGGTTGAAGCAGTTATTTCATAACTCCTTAATTTTCAGTTTGTTAAAGAATTTTTCAAAGTACATTTGAACTTTTTGCAAATAATTTGAAAGAACAAAAACAAAGTTACAATTTTATAAAAAATGACAAAAAAAAGCCTCTCAAAATGAGAGGCTAATTTATGGCTCCTGAAGAGGGATTTGAACCCCCGACCTAGTGGTTAACAGCCACCCGCTCTACCGCTGAGCTATTCAGGAACGTTTGCAAATCAGATGTGTGCTTATTTATTTTTACGGGTTTTTGTGTCAAGACAAAAAATCATTTTTTTTCGTTATTTATTTACCTGAAATGTTATGTCTCCTTTTTCGAAGAAGTTAACTATTTGTTTTGCGGCGGCGCTACCGGCATTTACGTTAGCTTCCAATGTTTGCGCTCCCATTTTTTTCGGGGTGAAAAAACATCTTTCGCCATAGTTTTCCATAAGATAATCCTTACAATCCGGTGCCACATCGGAAACGTATTTAAAATCTTTTCTATCGGCAAATATCTTTTTCAAATCATCTTCGTTTACCACTTCTTTTCTTGCCGTGTTAACCAATGTGCCTCCCTCTTTCATCAGACTCATCAATTTGTAATTAATAGAACCGATTGTAGCCGGAAGTTTGGGTAAATGCAAAGAGATATAATCGCTGTTTTTATACATATCTTCTACATTTTCCATAGGTGTGGCTCCGTTTTCTTTGATAAAATTCTGATCGATAAAGGGATCATATGCCAACACATTCATTCCGAAACCTTTTGCAATTTGAGCTACATTTTTACCTACATTTCCAAAAGCATGGATACCTACGGTTTTGCCACGTAGTTCCGTACCGCTTTTGCCTGCAAATTTTCTTCTTGCAATATAAATCATCATACCGAAAACAAGTTCCGCTACGGCATTTGCATTCTGTCCGGGTGTATTCATTACCACAATATTCTTTTCTTTTGCATATTTTATATCGATATTATCAAAACCGGCACCGGCTCTAACAACTATCTTCAAATTTTTTGCTCTGTCAATCACCTCTTTGGTAACTTTATCACTTCTTACAATGAGAGCGTCCACATCTTCCACCGCTTTTAAAAATTCTTCATTATCCTTGTAAGCTTCCAAAATAACAAGCTCATATCCCGCATTATTAAAAATTGATTTGATTTCTTCTACGGCTTTAGGCGCAAACGGTTTTACAGTGGCTACCAATACTTTTTTCATTTTTCCTCCGTATAATTTTTTCGCAAAATTTATTTCCGCATTTTTAAAGTCAAGTTAATATGATTTTTTGCCGATAATTCCCCAAAAAAGATAATGATAGGAAGAAAAAATTAAAAAAAAACACTCTTATGAGAAAAAGATTATAAAAACTTATTGACCAAAAAATAGCATTTTCGAATTAAGAAATCAATAAAAATATTTTGGATAATAAAATGAAAAAAAGATGTTTGGTATTAACCGGCGGCGGAGATTGTCCGGGTTTGAATGCCGTAATCAGAGCAGTGGTAAAAAGAGCTTCCAAAGAACCCGATTGGGAAATAGTAGGTAGCAAAGATGCCTTTAACGGTGTATTTTCCGAGCCTATGAACCTTATGATTTTGAATGATGAGAACGTTGCGGGAATACACGTGAAAGGCGGAACAATTTTGGGTACTACCAATAAAGGCGGTCCTTTCGGTTGGAAAATTACCGATGAAAACGGAAATCCCAAAATTATCGATAGATCAAAAGAGCTTGTGGAAAAGATAAAATTAAATTTCGATGCGGTTATCAGCATTGGTGGCGACGGCTCTATGACCATTGCCCAAAAACTTTTTGAAATGGGCTGCAATATTGTTGGCGTTCCCAAAACAATTGATAAAGATCTCGATGCCACCGATTTGACTTTCGGATTTATGACTGCTGTTCAAACTGCAACTGATGCCTTGGACAAATTGGTTACCACAGCCGAAAGCCATCATAGAGTGATGATAATGGAAGTAATGGGAAGAGAAGCGGGATGGATTGCACTTTATACAGCCATTGCAGGCGGTGCGGAAGTTTGCTTAATACCCGAAATACCCTATAACATAAATAAAATTAAAGAAAAAATAGAAGAAAGAATATACGGCAAAGGCGGATTTGCCAATATTGTAATAGCCGAAGGTGCATTTCCCCAAGAATACGGAAAGATTTCACCGGACGATTTGAGTTTGCGAAATAAATCTTTTGGCGGTGCCGGAGGCAAATTAATGAACCAATTAAAAGAAGTTTGTCCCGATATCGATTTTAGAACCACGGTTTTGGGACACCTGCAAAGAGGCGGTTCCCCGAATGCTTTTGATAGAATATTGGCTACGGAATTCGGCGTGAAAGCATTTGAATTGGTTTTGGAAGGCAAATTCGGTGAAATGGTCGCCTACAAAAATTCAAAAATAAAATCGGTACCTATCATACAAGCTATCCAAAAATTTAGTTTGGTAAAACCTCATTCACAAATGGTAAAAATAGCAAAAGATATAGGAATTTGTTTTGGAAATTAAATTATGAAAGGAGAAAATAGATGAAAAAACATAAGATTGCATTACTCACATCCGGAGGGATTGCTCCGTGTCTTTCCGCTTCTATCGGAAGACTGATAAAAAAATATACCGAAATTTTACCTGATGCCGAAATTATCGGCTACCTGAACGGCTACAAAGGATTATTGCTCGGAAAAAGCATAAAGATAACCGATAACGTTCGAAAAAACGCTGAACTTCTTTATGAATACGGCGGAAGTCCCATAGGTAATAGTCGCGTAAAATTATCCAATATAAAAGATTGCGTAAAAAAAGGATATGTAAAACCCGGTGAAAATCCTTTGGAAGTGGCGGCAAATCAATTAAAAAAAGACGGTGTAACCATTCTTCATACAATCGGTGGAGACGACACCAATACTTCCGCTGGGGAATTATCGGAATTTTTATCTTTGAACGGATACGATTTGACCGTGGTGGGACTACCAAAAACCGTGGATAATGACGTTTATCCCATTTCTCAAACACTTGGAGCTTGGACAGCCGCAGAACAAACGGCTTTGTTTTTTAATAATGTGGTAAATGAAAATACCACAAGCTCACGACAACTTATAATCCATGAAGTTATGGGAAGACATTGCGGTTGGTTAACTGCATATTCCGCTTTGGAATATCGAAAATTGCTAAAAGATAAAAAGTTCTTACCCGATATCCTTATTACAAAAGAAAAATGGGATATTGATGCCATTTATATTCCCGAAATGGAAGTAAACTTTAATGATGAGGTAGAAAGATTATTAGAAGTGATGGATAAAAAAGACGGCGTAAACATATTTTTAAGCGAAGGTGCGGGTGTGGAAACGATTATTGCCCAATTGGAAGCCGAAGGTAAAGAAATTCAAAGAGATGCTTTCGGACATGTTCGCTTGGACGAGATTAATCCCGGACAATGGTTCGGCAAAAGATTCGGAAAAGCTCTAAAAGCCGATAAAATATTGGTTCAAAAAAGCGGATACTTTGCACGCTCTGCAAAACCGAACAAAAGAGATCTGGATTTGATTATAAAAACAGCCGATTTGGCGGTGGAATCCGCATTAAAGGGTGAAAACGGCGTTGTAGGTTTGGATGAAGATCATGGCAATGAAATCAGATGTATCGCTTTCGGAAGAATAAAAGGCGGAAAACCGTTTGATTTTAATGTGAAATGGTATCAGGAACTTTTGAAAGAGATAGGTCAAATAAAATAACTTTAAAATAAGAGGAAACAGTGAAAATAAAATTTAAAGACGTTCAACGCGGAATTGTTCAGGCAAGAGCCGTGATAGAAATATCGGAAGGAATTTTTGTTAACGAAATAACAATAATAAAACGAGGCAGAGATATTAGTGTGGAACTTCCGCAAAAAAGTTTTAAGGGAAAAGACGGCAAAATGCATTACATTGATATTATCACGTTCGATAGTGAACAGAAAAAGACTTTATGGCTTTTGGAAGTAAAAGAAGCTTATGAAAATTGGAGGAAAACCTTTAGAAATATAGAGATTTATGAATCAAACACAAATTGACATCGCAAAAGAAAAAAACAAAATTAACTTGGTTTATTTGGTAGCCGTACGTAATTCGGATATTCCAAAAGATAAATTTGAAAATTCAATAAAAGAACTAAAA
>CAZUGB010000237.1:0-13341 GCA_964619925.1 uncultured Candidatus Cloacimonadota bacterium | reverse complement strand
CAAACTTATCTATCAGATAAAATCCTACATTGTGTCTGGTAAACTTATATTCATTACCGTAATTTCCCAGCGCAACAACGAGCTTCATTATTTATATGTTATTCTTGAGTTTCCGATTCTTCTTCGGTTTCTTCGGTAGTTTCAGCTCCCTTTCTTGGTGCTAAAATCGAAACGATCGGTGTATCTGCTGGTAATTTGATTTCAAAAGCAGGATTTAATTCAATATCCGACAATCTGATTGACCCTCCGATTTTCAAATCTTTTATATCAACAACAATATCTTCGGGAATTTCTTTTGGCAAACAAGTAACTTCCAAAGTTCTGTGATGAACTTCCATTACACCGCCTTCTTTTACACCTTTTGCTTCACCTTCAAATTTAATGGGAATACTTACGCTAATTGGGGTGCCCTGATGAAGATGTAAGAAATCAATATGCAAAACTTCTCTTGAAACCGGATGAATCTGACGATCTTTTATAACCGTTAAAAATTTTTCTCCGTCAACATCCAATTCGAATAAAGCCATTTCACCGATGGTTTTTCTATAAATTTTGTAAAATTCATTTTTTTTAACGCTAACGGGAACATTTTTTTCGCCGGGACCATAAATAACCCCGGGGATATAATTAAGTTTTCTTAATTTGTTCAAATCCGATTTCTTTCCTAATTCACGATTAAAAGCTTTTATTTTAACTTTCATTAATTCCTCCGTTTTTTATCTAAACAAAATACTTAGAGATTCTCCTATATGTATTTTTTTTATAGCCATTGCCAAAAGCTCGGCTATGGTAATTTCAACCAATTTTTTACAATCACAATTTTCGTGGGGTATCGAATCGGTGATAAACACTTTTTCTATATTGGAATTTTGCAATTTTTCCATAGCATTTCCCGACAAAACCCCGTGAACACAAGCGGCATAAATTTTATTGGCTCCGTGTTTTTTTAATGCTTTCGAAAGACGAGTGATACTTCCTGCAGTATCTAAAATATCATCAAAAATCAAAACATCTTTACCCTTTACATCTCCGATTATATTCAATATTTCGGCATTATCATCATTACCTACTCTTCGTTTATCGCCTATTGCAAGAGGACAATTTAACCTCTTGGAAAGCTCTCTTGCACGGTACGTTCCTCCGGCATCGGGTGAAACCACTACAAGGTTACTAATATCCAAATTTTTTCTAAAATACCTTGCAAACAAAGGCAAGGCGGAAAGATGATCCACCGGAATATCGAAAAAACCTTGTATCTGACTGGAATGCAAATCCAAAGCTACCACTCTGTCCGCTCCGGCTGTGGTTAAAAGATTTGCTACCAGCTTTGCGGTAATCGCCACCCTCGGCTGATCCTTTTTATCGGATCTGGCATAACCAAAGTAAGGAACAATACAATTTATCGTTTTTGCCGAAGCTCTCCTTAGCGCATCAATCATTATCAGCAATTCCATAAGATTATCATTTACGGGACGACAAGTAGGTTGAATAATGTAAACATCCGAACCTCGGACATTTTCATTAATCTTTACAAAACTATTGTCGTTGGAAAACTTAAAAACTTCCGCATCTCCCAATGGAATTGCCGCATAATTGGAAACGGCAATGGCTAACCTACGGTTAGCATTGCCGGTAAAGATTTTAAGTTTTGAAAACATCAATTAACTATTCTTCCGCTTTAGAAGATTCAGCTTGCGATAATGCTTCTTTTAATGTTTCCTTGTATTTTTCAAGGATAATTTTTTCCAGATAATTTCTGGTTTCGGTATTAATCGGATGGGCGATATCACGATATTCGCCACTGCTTACTCTTCTGCTGGGCATTGCTACAAACAAACCGTTTTCACCTTCGATAACTTTGATGTTTCTCACGATAAAAGCATCGTCAATAACGATGTTTACAAACGCTTTAAGCTGATTACTTTCTCTTAAGAATACTTTTACATCTGTAATGTTCATTTTCGTCTCCTCATTGTTTTTGTAATATAAGTCCAATAATTATTGGAAAAATACTCTTTTAATTTTTCTACCGTTATTAAATCTTTGCAAAATGCTATCACGGTAGATCCGCTACCCGAAAGCAACGGTCTCGCATTTTGTTGTTTTATTTTATCAAAAATATTTCTTATTTCGGAATACTCTTCTAATATGTTATGCTCAAATGCATTATAAAAATTATTATAATCATTTGCATCGCTAATAAATCTATCCCATTTTTCAAAGTTATACTCATATCCTTTCGCAAGAGCATACGCCTTTTGAGTGGAAATCCCGAAAGACGGCTTTATCAACAAAAGATTATCCAATAAAATATCTTCTTTAAAAGGGACAATCTTTTCACCTCTTCCCGTGCCCAAAGCAGTGCCGCCCTGTAAAAAAAAATTTATATCGCTGCCGAATTTTTCCGCAATACCATGCATTTCGGCTTCCGACAAATTTAATTTCCACAATTCATTCAATGCCGCAATCGTGGAAGCGGCATCGGAACTTCCCCCACCTAATCCGGCTTGAACGGGAATGTTTTTTTTTAGCGATATCTCAACACCAAAATTCACTCTATAATTCTCTTTTATAAAGACCGCAATTCTATAAATTATGTTATTTTCTTCACTTACTATTTTCGGAAATGACCAAATCTTTATACCTTGATTTTTTGTCAAAGTAAAAATAATTTCATCATAAAGAGATATTTGGGAAAAAACCGTCCTTATCTCATGAAATCCGTCATTTCTCTTTCCCAATATATCCAAGAAAAGATTTATTTTAGCGTAAGCTCTTTTTTGAATTTTTCTTTTTCTTTTGCTTTGTGGTTCCATAGTAGTAGTAATAATAATAGTTGTATTCGTAACTGCTGTAATATCTATGGGGTCTAATACCGTTTATGATAACTCCCGTTATGTCAATATTCAAGTGATCGAAAATTTCTTTGATTCGTTTGATAACAAGCTTTTCCGCCAATTCCACTCTGGCTACCAACAATAGCATATCCGTATGTTTTGCAATAATTAACGTATCCGTTACGGCAATTACAGGTGGCGCATCATAAAGGATATAATCATATCTTTCTCTTAACTCGTGCATAAATTCAAGCATTCTTTTGCCCGATAACAATTCGGATGGGTTCGGTGGTATAAAGCCACTGGTTATAACATCCAAATTTTTTATCAAACTTTTTTTCACATAATCATCCATAATTTCGCCGACCGGTTTATCGTCATTCAAAATATCCGTAACACCATTTTCTTTATTATAGCCGAATAAAGTATGAACCATAGGTCTTCTTAAATCCAAATCAACTATCGCAACTTTGGCATTCATCTGAGCCAATGTAACCGAAAGATTGGAAATAATGGTAGATTTACCTTCTTTGGGACCCGAACTTGTGATAACCAACGAAAGAGGTTGACCTTCCTTTTTCTTGGCTACGATATTCGTTCTTAATATTCTGAATGATTCCGAAGTGGATGATTTGGGTGCATATTGAGTAATTAAACGGGATTCTATCATTTGCTGTAGGAACATAATTTTTGCTTTTTCCCTTTCGTTTGAAGCCTCTTTAAGCAATCTATCCACATACTCCACATCCGATTCGTCAATATTTATAAAAGGAATGGTTCCCAAAACCGGAACATTCACATAGCGTTTTATATCTTCATAGGTTCTAATTTTTGAATCAAGGGAATTAAGCAGTAATCCCAAACCAATACCTATTGAAAGACCCAATACTATTGATACCAAAAGTATCATTTTTTTCTTGGGCTTTATCGGAAATACGGGCTGTATAGCTTTTTCTATTATTCTTACATTACCGATTTTTGATTTTTCCGCAATCTTGGCATCTTCATATTTTTCGTTTAGTCTGGAATATGTTTTTTCATCTATTTTGTAGTTTCTTTCCAATCTTGCCAGTTGCAATTCGGTATCGGGGAGTAAAAGCATTTTTTTGTCATATTTTTCTATTTCTCTATTAAGACTATTAACCTTGGCTTCAGCTATGTTTTTATCAATTTTTGCCGCAGAAATTTTTAGTGTTAATTCAGTTCTATAATCAAGAGGATTTGATGAACTTGATTTGAATTTTATAATTTTTTTTAGCTCTTCTTTTAATTTTTTCTTGCTGTTATCTATCTCTCTTTTCAGGCTTTTCAATTGAGGATGATCTTCGTTATATTCGGGTTGAGCCAAAAATGCCAGATATTGAGCTTGTTTTTGGATAATTTGTTGTATCAGTTGATTTAAAGTAGGGGTCGTTAAAACGGCATTAACATTAACCAATAAAGAATCCTGCTGATTTAATTCTTTCAATAAGAATTGCAAATGATTTTTTGCAACGGTCAAATCGGTTTCCGCACTTGCCAACATAGATTTTAAATCCGATGATACTTCTATCATCTTTTTGGTTTCTTCGGAAAGTATGGAAATACCGTTTTCAATTTTAAATAACCTTAATTCTTCTTCCGAAGAGCGCAACCTCATTTCCGCTTCTTCAAGCTGGGTAGCCAAAAATTCTCTTACACTTGTAAACTCCAATCTTGCATAATCGGTATTAAGTTTTTTTAAGGCTTCGGCAATGGCATCTGCTATAAGTTTGGCTTCCAAAGGATTTTCGGAAGTAAAATTTACAGTAAGAATATCCGTATTCATTTTATTTTCAATCGAAACGCCGCCTTTTAAATAGTAAACCGCTTGTTTCTTTCCGAGTTTGCTAATGGGCAGAGCTCTAAAATTTTTATCTTTTTTTAGAATTTCATAAGCTATTTCCATTACCGGATAGCTTTTTAATATCTCAATATTATTGTTTATATCGGACTTACTTTGATTGGGCATACCGAAAAGCACTTGATTGGACATCTTATTTTCTATCAAAATAGTGCTGGATGCCTGATAAATTTTATGAGCCTTTGAAAGATAAAATAAACCGAGTGATACGGTTATAATAAATACGGCAATAATAAGCCATTTATAACGCAATACAATATTTATATAATCTTTTAAACTGATTTCCTCTGTATCTACTGTATCGAATTTAATATTTTGCATAATCCCTCGTTTTCGAATTTATTTTAAGTTTTTTAGTGCCGAATAAACACTGATAACTATGGCGACATTTGATAAGAATTGCGCACCTTTTCTAAACGCATAATAAACGGTTCCGGAAATTACAACTGTATCGCCGGGTTTTAAAATGGGAATCATTTTGTCATCACCGTTTTCCATATATTTCTTTAAATTTACCAAAATTACTTTTTTCCCTTTTGTAGTGGGTCTTACAATTTTTACTTTTGTCAATTTTGCATCTTCGGTAGGTCCTCCGGCAAGTGATATCAATGTGAGCAAATCGGTATTATCCGGAACAATATATAACCCGGGTTTTCTTACTTGTCCCCAAATATATGTTTTGATTTTCAATTGTTCTGTTTCGGTTAATGTGCCGGAATATAAATATGCCGAACCGCTATTAAAACTGCTAAAACTCATAGGAACACCGGCATCGTTTTGAGCGAAAATAACCATAGTTATCATAAAAAAAATACCGGCAAGAACAAATTTTTTCATTAAAAACTCCTATTCCTCATTTATATAATTTGTTTAAAGTTTTTTTTCTTTATTTATACGTCAAGTTTTTTGAAATCAGGGTTATTTACCCAAATTTATGGTAAATCTTTGGGATTCCGCCCCGAAATATACGGTATAATCTTTTTCGTTCACCGTTCTAATTACCGATCCGCTCGAAACCACCACTTCCCAGTAAATTTTATTACCCAAAAGATTTTGATTTATACCCAAATCCGAAAAATTCACTTGATAGAGATCACCCGGTTCGTCCAAAGCGGAATAACTTTTTAGCAGATTGAAGTTCTTATCAAAAATTAACAAATTAAATATCGCCCCGGGAGAAACATACCAAGAAAACGTAACGGAATTATAATCCGCCACTGTAATATCCTGATTTGGGGATACTATTATGGGTTTTTGAGTAAGATGATAACAAACGGTATCGGAAACGGAATAATTGCCCGATGTATCAAATACCTTTAAGAAATAAAACCAGTCCTGTCCAATGGGAGTAACCTCCAAATGCGGAAAATTATCAATATAGTAATTTTTGTTGTAATTATGCAAAGTATTTATCATAAGCGTATCGGTATCATTCAAATTAAATCTCCATACTTCAAGATAATCTATGTCGGTATCGGTTAAAACATCCCACATTATTTGAATGGCATTATCTTCAATATCCACCGCATCAATACCGTTTTTTTCCATTCCCGAGTCGGATGCTTCGAAATAATTGTCAAGTTGACCGGGAGCTTGATTATAAGTGATACCGGTATCACCCAAATGTGGAATTAGGTGTGGTTTTGCCGGGGGAGTTTTATCTGAATCCAAAGGATCTTTGCCTGCACAGGAAAATAGCATCAAAGCTATTATTAGCGTAACAATAATTTTATTCATTTTATACCTCCTGTATTAGAAATAGACTCTCACGCCTATTCTGTGAGAACCACCTAAATTAGTTGTGGAAAAACCATAATCAACGTGAATATCATAAATTTTAAAACTCAGTCCGGATGAAAATTGCCCGTCATTCAAACCCAATCTGCCACTGATAAATTCATGATAAGTTAGTTCCAAACCATAATAACGAGTTTTTTTATAAACAAACGATTTATCCGTTGAAATAACTAATTGTGATTTTATAAAATCCAAAGGTTGAACCAAAGCAAAACCGATTCTCGTATTAAAAAGAATTTTATCGGTATGTTTCGATTGGGTATCCCAAGCGATATTAAGACCGCCTACATTTTGGAAATTGAATCCGAAATTTATTTTTCCGAGCTGTTCAATATCTAACAAAGCTCCCAAATCCGTTGTGGCAAGTCCGCTAATATCAAATCCAGTACCGGTCCCTAAATTTTCATATATTTTTCGTTTGATATATTTAACGTTTGCACCCAGATTAAAATCAAAGGGAACATCAAAAAACAGCCATCCCAAATTTAAATCGTAGTGAATATGCTTTGCAAAAGAAAATTGGAATATATCGTCTATATCGGAAAAATAATCGTCAGGTACTCCGGGAAGATACCATTCCGGATGTGTGGATCTGTAATCGACATTTAATTTAAGATGCTCCTCCAAGAAAAGAGGGATATTATCTATGGTTAATCTTGTCCAATTAAAACCTATGGTCAATTCATTGGGTAACGGTTGAATAAAGTTAAAATTATCATATTTAGCCAAGCCGTTATAAAGATAAGCTCTCATCAAATCAATTTCGGTATCACGTATTTGAGCGATACCCGAAGGATTCCAATATATTGCCGATCCGTCATTTGCCAAAGCGGTAAAAGCCGCACCCATTCCAATAGGTCGAACTCCGGTTCCTATTGCCAAAAAATCGCCTGCATACCTTGTAGCGCTTAATGATACGCTAACCACTATGATTAGTATTATCACTATATATTTTTTCATCTTATTCCCCTATTTCAAAATAGCCATTTTCATTATCTTTTCTATTTTTTTCTTACCTTTTCGGGCAATAATTTTGTAAAAATAGGTTCCATTGGCAAGAAATCTTCCGTCTTCATCTCTACAATCCCAACCTTTTACCGATCGGGGATATTCATGATATCCGATGGAATTTGGTAAGTTCTTAAAGGTTTTAACCAATCTTCCGCTAACCGTATAAACTTTTATTTCCACGTTATCGGCATCATCGGTGAGTATATAGGTAAATCTGGTATTTCCCTCGTTATCCGGATTTGTAGTATGTGATATTACCGGATTGGGATAATTTGCCACATGTTGCAAGTCAAACGTGGTATTTACCTTAAAGGGAATATCGGATGTAGCCGCATTACCGTTTATATCGGTACACATCACCGAAAAATTATAATCGCCCTGAGGCAAATTATCAAGTTGGAATTTCAAGGGTATATTTGTTAATTGTCCTCTGCTGTAAGAATAAGTATATTGCGAAGGATCCACCAATTCACCGTTTAATTCGATGGTTATATCATTATTAAAAATATCAATTCCGTTGGCATCGGATAATAAAAATGAAACTATGCCGTTTTTAGAAACAAAACCGCCGTATGAAAACTCTTGCCCTTCCACATTCGCTTCAATGGAAGGAGCTTTTTTATCTTTATTCGAAAATATTGCATAAGTTCCTATTTTATCGGCATAATATACAACTTCATCATTCTGAGGCACAGCACCTCTGGCCATAAAAATCCACTTGTTAAAGTCCGATTTCCATAAGTATGTACTAAAATCTCCGCTGTTTTCATCTTCTTGGGTTTGCTGATCCGTTGTGTTATATTTGAATCTCATTGTAATTCTTTTGTTATTTACAAAATGTCCCGTAGTATCCGCCAAGCTGTTTATATCCAATGTTTGAATTTGATAAACCGTGGAATAATGTTGATTATTATCGTTTGGTATGGATTTCATTAAAATTTTGTTTAAATCGGGTTGATTTAAAGGTTCGAATTGATCGGTATTTTCAAAATAAAATTGGTTTATATAAAAGAGAGAAGGATAATTTACCACATCTTTCGGGAAAAAACATTCCAAATTTCCGTCGAGACTTGTTACCGTGATATCCTCTTCTCCAACCTTGAAAATATTCAAATCGAAATAATCTGTGGTTAATTGGTCGGTTCCGTCATAATTTTCTTGATCTTCGTTAATAACAGCTTTAAATCTTATTCTTTTATTTATCGGAGGTAAAATCAAATCCACCCATCTGTTTTCCAAAGTATGCAACGTATCCAAATCGCTTTGAGATACAAGTTGATAAGGCTCCACGGTAATATCATACAGTTTTATATTTGTAGGCGGAGCATCTATATTGCCTCCGTTTTTTACCATTAATCTTATCACCAAATTATCATTTACCGCCTGCAAATGAATATCGGAAAGGATAAAATTTACACCGTTTACTTTGTAATAATAAGTTTGCGAATTATTTATATTTCCCGACAAATCGGTTATTTCAAAATGAAACGGTATTCTTGAATTTGTATTTTGAGGTACAAACGGTTCTATTGTTTCATAATGATTATTTGCCACCAGTCTCATATCATGAACAACACTATGATCATGATAATCATTTATGCAAACAACTTTTCTGATACCATCCAAATCAAAAAAATCACCGGCGATATAAACGGAATCTCTGGATGTGGGGAACTGAGGATTAATTGTGATATTGTTCACAGCCGAAGTTCCCACCGTATAATTTGTGGAAGCAATATATTCGTCATCGTCGGAATATCCGAAAAACTTAACTATTCCGGTATATATTCCCAATGAATCGGGTATTACATAATCATTTGAGCTAACCACACCGTTTTGAGCGGGATGCATCATAGGGAAATATTCGCTTAATGGTAATTGCGAATCATCTTGGTGAAATAATACAAATTTACCTTCCGAAAGATTTTCTTCGGAATGTACCGACATTTTTAATGTATCATAAGGAGCAAGATTATATTTTTCTAACGTAAGTTCCTTTTCTTTGGGATAATAAAGTTCTATCATAGGATCGCCGAGATATTCGAATGTTCCCACCAAATCCTGCGTTACATAAAAAGCATTCGGATTATCCAAGCCGTAATTGGCTAAGAACATAATTTTGGTGTAATCCATAAGGTTTCCTACATTCTTGATGTTTTTCATAAACATCCCGTTTACCATATCTTCGCCGATTATCAAATCCTGTTCTTTCAAACCGTATCCGATAAATCCCATAAATCCTATGGCACCTTTATTAGCCGAATTAACCAATTTTTCTCCGATACCGCTATCTTGGGGATTGGAAAAATCCGCTCCGAAACAGGACAAACTGGAAAATACAGGATACCTTCTATTGCTTAATGCTTCCACGCTTGAACCTACAAACAAGCCGTAATCACTCCATATCCCTGTGGAACCGTGACCCATAAAATTAATATAAATCGCTCCTTCGTTGATTGTATTAATCAAATCGGAGGATGTTCCGTGAAACGAAGCCGGATAGCCTAAAGTTTTTGTGTAAATTCTGGTAACATTATACGATATCGGTATATTATTTTTCTTAATTGTTTCTTCCTGATCGGCAAAATCATTGTCATTATCGGATTCCTTTCCTCCGGCACACAAAACGATGTGTGAGTGCCACAAAGAGTTATAACCCGGATTTTCCATATAATATTTGCTTTTATATACAATGGCTTCAACCTGTTCCTTTTTCCAGATGGGTATTCTACCAATGCTTACATCCGGAGCCAAATCGTCCCCCACAATGCAAGCATACCAGTTATCGCTGGCTACATAACCTCTACCCACTCTATAATCCGGCCAAGCGGGATTTATCCAAATCGGATAAAATGGGATGAAATTAATTTCTTCATTTGCCGAAATATCCCTTTCGTCCTTTAAACCGTCTCCAAGCAATAAAACATGAGTTAATTGAGGCTCTTGCCAATTATTATATGCGTATTTAATAAAATCTTTTATCGCAAAAGCGGATCTCATACCGTGATTAAATTCATCGTAAATATCTTCGGTTTTTACCACTTTTACCACATGTCCGTATCCGTTCCATAAATCCTTAAATACATCCATAGCTTCTTGGTTTGCAAAAATTTCGGGAGTAATAATTATGTAATCCGCCGAATTGGAGGGATCTTTTAAATTCGATGGAACATCGGGACGAATTTTGTAAGGTAATTTTTTTTGAGCTTCCGTTAAAGCTACATATTTTACATTCGGTGAAGCAATGGAATCTTGGAAAGTTAGTTGATACAACATCTCACCGGATTCTTGCATCGGCTCTATTTGTAAATTTTCAAAATAACTGGAACCAAGTTTATAAACCGAAATTTCATTGTTCGAAAAATTACTTATCTGAAACTGATATATTGCATAAGGCGAATCAACCGGTTTTTGAAATTCAAGATAATCTTCGTAGGCTTTAAATTCGCGCCAATAGCTAATTTCAAAGTAATCTAGCAAAGCTGTTTCCGTTGAAATCCCTTCTAATCCCGGAAGATTAACATACAAATGATTTTCACCGTTTAATAGGTTAATATTCGGTCTGGGTTGTGCGCTTTCAAAAATCTGTTCTTTTTGTCCTTTCCAATAGTGTTGATTTATCAAATCGGAATTTATACCCACTATGGCAAAATGATCATATTCGTTATACTGCAATCCGCTCATTTGCGTTAATCCCCACAGACAAACTTTAGCCGTATATGCCTTATAAACCGTTCGTTGAGGATCATGAAGCTCAAAAGTCCAGCTTTTCATGGAAGGTGCGGAAATATCATCCCAAAAGAAAACATCTTCCTTATAAAAACCGGGTTGTTGATAGCCGAGAAATTTCATTTCGTGTTGAATTTCAAAATGTTGAGTACACAAAAACGATGAGGGTTGAATATAATGATCCGTGTTTGTTTCGGTTAAACCGCCATTTTCCACCACCATTCTGCTTCCGAGATGATCAACCAATTTTAAAACGTAAACATTCCGCGTGGTATAATGATCATAATAGGCTTCTTTGCCGTGGTGAATATGACCGTAAAATTCAAAGTAATCTCCATTATCAAAATGTCCGTCAGAATCCCCGGAAAATCTAATGGGAACAGGACCGTTTTCGTCGGATAATTCCAAATATCTCGGGTCGATGGTATCCCAATCAAAAGCCAATTCGTTTGTTATCTCATTTTCTTCGATAAAGTTATCTATTTGCTCCAAAAGATACTCTTTGGTTATTTTGTAAATCCCGTCTTCGTCCACAATAATTTGAATTTGCGATATATCATCGGAAGATCTTTCGGGATAAGTTTGCGCCAATTCTCTGGGTTTTCTCCACTTTTTTGAATATTGATTATTTATAAAAAATTCATCTCCGATATTATCAATAAAATTATTGCTTTCCTGCCAATCTCTGCTAATCGTTTTATCACCTTTGATGTCAATTTCCAATTTTAAATAGGTAATTACCTTTAATTCTTTGCGTTTGGGATTATACATAAACGGGTGAATGGAAAAAGAAGCGAAATTTCTATCTCTTACATACATTGAACGAGAAAGGGTAACAATTTTATCGGGATAGAAAGCATTTTTATTGTAGATTTTTTCATCTTTATAAAATTGATAATCGATGTTATCCTGATTAACAACCATTTTGGGTGTCGGTAAAACATCAATACCTCTTTTGATTTCCGATCTTATTTCCAAAATTTTATACGAAAAACTTCCATCTACGGGTAAACCTACCGTTTTGGAAAAATAAGGTAATTCGGGAACTCCTTCTTTTGCTTCTACTACGGCTTTGAAAGAAGGTTTTATCTTATAATAAAAATTATTCCCCGCCTCTTTTTTTTCCAATTTATATTCGGTGGCATTGTATTCCAAAATAATCTTATCCTGATTCATGGAAATTATGTTTATATCTTTTGCCGACAAATTAAAAATAAAAAGAATCAGCAAAAGGGTGTTTGTAATCAATATTTTTTTCATAATAATTACTCCGTTTCTTTTAATAATATTTTTATTAGGAATTTGTAGATTTCTATAGCGGTTTTTTTTCTTATAGCCTCTCTTTTACCTTTTAAATTCAATTTTTTATGATAATAATTATCTCCGAACAAAACGGAAAAATGAACCGTTCCCACGGGTTTGTCTTTTGTGCCACCGGTAGGACCTGCTATTCCGGTAACGGAAACGCACAAATCCGAAGAAAATATTTTCTTCAACCCGTAAACCATTTCTTTTGCCGTGTTTTCACTAACGGCTCCAAATCTTTTGAGCGTATGTTCTTTTACGCCAAGCAAATTCCTTTTACTATCAATTGAATAAGAGACTACACCTCCTAAAAAATATTCGGAAGAACCGGAATTACGCGTTATAATTTCCTGCAACAATCCCCCTGTACAGGATTCGGCAAACGATATTGTTTTGGATGAGTTTTTTAATATTTTATGCAGTTTTATCGAAAGTCTTTCTATATCCAAATCCAATTCCTTGTCATTCGAAAATTCTTCCCAACGATTGTTTTTATTAAATTTATGTTTTACTATTTCGATATTTTCTTCGATTTGAGATTTATTTTTTTTTATTTTTAATTTTATGAACAGCCCTTTAAACTTAATCTCATCTCCCGGATAAGCAAACTTACTCTCTTCAAAAACCGGTTCGTCATTCAGTAAAACTTTACCGCGTTTTATAAATTTTTTTATTTCAAAAGATTTTAATTCGGGATTAGTAATTTTTAATAATGATCCGATTTTTATCGGTTCTTCGTCTCTTAACCAAAAAACCATTAATAACTCTTTGCAAAATAAA
>CAZUGB010000236.1:0-3346 GCA_964619925.1 uncultured Candidatus Cloacimonadota bacterium | reverse complement strand
AGTTGGGTACATTTAGCAAAATATAGCTTAACTTATAAAAAAAAAGGCGGTTATAAAACCGCCCGCATGAATTATTTTTCATCCTCTTCTTCAAAATACCAAAAGCGATGAAATCTACCTTGTATTTTGAGGTTATCCAATTTTTCTTTTTGTTTATCCGTTAGGATGTTTCTAATATCTTTTTTCATGTTGATTGTGATATTGCTCATTTCTTTTTTTAGCTCGAAGATTTTGTTATTCAGTTCCTTTGCTTTTTTGAAGTTATTATGCCTTAAAGCTGTTCTTTTATCGAATTGAAGTTTTCTGATTTTTCCAAGTTTTTCAATTCTTTCACTTTGATACGATGTTTTGATTTTATCCACTTGTTTCCATTGTTTGTCGGTTAGTTCCAATTCCGATAGAATAAAACCGATTTGTTCGCCATGTTTTTTTCGTAACATTCCATAGCGATGCCAACGGGCTCTTCCGCCACGCTCCATTCCGAAATGATGATTTGGTCCGTAATAAGGAGCATCTTTCATTCTCATGCCACCCGCCGGAGGGGGAAAGGCAATCAACGCACTAACCATAAGCAATATGGCTATTAATACAATTGTGATTCTTTTCATTTTCGAATCCTCCTTTTTCTTCTGTTTATTAGATTTTCAAAAAAAATCTTAGCCTCTTGATTTGACATATTTTTTCTTAATTTTATAAAATTTTTTCCTAAATTTCTTTCCATTTGTATTTCTTTATCCAAAATTTCATCCAGTTTTTTTTGTAGTTCTTTTTCGTCGATGTTCGGAGATTGGAGCATTTTTAAAAATTCTCTGCGTAATTTTAGATATTCTCTTCGTTGTTCAAATATTTCTCTTCTGAAGTTTCGCATTTTATCAAAGTAGGGTCTGTGATGAAGGGGCGGGTAAGCGTTTTGATGTTTGGGAAATAATACAAATCTGTGATAAAGGTAATTTCCCAAAAAGGCGATATTGAAAATCAAAGAGATAAAAAGCAAAATTTTTAATGTTTTGTAACTCATTTTTCATCTCCTTCCAAAAGGGAGTAAAAGGTGTCTGCTCCTAAATTGGTAGTGTAGGATTCCGTATAGTCGTTTAATGAAGCATTACTTATATAAATTCCTAAAACAAAAGCCAAAATGAATGATGCCGCAATCGGTATTAATCTTATAAAACCGATTTTTTGGTTTTTGGTTACTTTGCTAATAATCAAGTTATTCAGTTTTTCAGAAGGTTCTTCTTCAATATAAAATGAAAGGAAATTATCTGTTTCTTTTAGAATTCTGTATTCTTCTTGGCAAATCGGACATACCTTGATATGATTAATCATCTCTTGTTTTTTATCAGGCTCCAATTCGCCGTTTATAAATCTGTTTACCAATTCTGTTTTTGTGCATTTTTGATTTTTCATTTTTTCCTCTCTTTGTCCTATAAGACAAATATATCCTTAAAATCCTGCATAATTATTTTTCTTAATTTTTTCTTTACTCTCACCAATCTTGAATCCACAGCCGATTCGGATAGTGACATAATTTTTGAAATTTCTTTATATGATTTTTTTTGAAAAAATTGCAATTCAATCAATAGTGCTTCTTTGGGTTTTAATTTTCGGATTGCGTTTTTTATAGCGATGTTTTTTTGCTCGTTAGATTCATCGGGGGAATCGGTTTTCTGAAAAATTTCATCAAATGGTATTTCGTTGTGACGTTTTTGTTTCTTTATCAGGTTTAATGCTTTGTGGTATGCCGTTTTATAAAGATAATTTTCATAGTATTCCGGATTTATACCGTCCGCTTTTTTATAAAAGGATATAAAAACTTCCTGATAAATATCTTCCGCATCCTCTTTGTTACGAAGAATTTTTAGAAGATAATTATAGATTTTTTTCCCTGTCTTTTGCAATATCGATTGAAATTCCGTTTCTTTCATAGCTATCCGCTGTTTTTTTTATTTAATAGACAGGAAAACAGTAAAATATCTGCGTTTTATTTAAAAGAAAAATTGATTTGTTCTTTTTTGTTGCGATACGATTTATCAAAAATTCTTATATATACATTCGGTTTCAGTTTATTTGTTATCTGAATATAGTGTGAATTATTTCCATAACCGAAATTATAAAATTCTTTTTCTATTACCGTTTTGATTTTTCGGATATTTTCGTTTTTTCTTGAAGTTCGTATGATTTTAAGCAGTTCTTTTTCATAAGGTGCAAGCGATATTTCCAATGATGTATTTCTGTTTTGCAAAACATCGTAAAGCGTAATGAAGTTACCTGCGGTTAAATTTCCCGAAAGTATTTTGCTATTTGTTTCCCCTTTGATTATTTTAGCGGCGGTAAGTTGCGAATCCGTTACCTGTTTTGAAAAAATAATTGATTCTTTTGCCAAAAGATAACTGCCGTCTATGGTGTTTGCGATGATGTTTTTTTGCGAATGTATTATATTGCAATCTCTTATTCCGCCTAGAACCGTTATATCTTCGGAGGAGAAAATTTCCGAATCGAGAATATCTTTTTCAAATGTTGCTTTTATTTGTAAGTTAAGTGATTTTCTAAAAACATCATTGTGTTCGTAAAGATGCGTTAGCAACCTTATTTTGCCGGTATTATCTTTGTAAATGTAGCCTTTTTCCTTACTGATAAGAGTATCGGATATTATCTCAAAATTTTCGTCCGTATCAACTTCTACGGTGTTTTTTTCTACGTTTGGTTTACCGAAAATATTTAATGATAAATTTTTTTTATTTTTTATGGAAATTGTGGCTATGATAGTGTTTTTTTCAACAAAGGGCATATCAGAAAGATTATCAATCTGCGGATCATTTATAAAGGAAATATCATAATTAAAATTTATCTCGGGATAGTTTATAGAATTATCCGCCAAAGCAATAGGAATAAATTCATCATCGGTGATTACCCGTGATTTTTTGGCGTTTTCAAAACCGTGAACTACATTAGCTTTTGATAATAATTGCAAAAATTCGTTTTCCGATATCGGCTTGTCTTTATATTCGGGTTTTATTTTAAAATAACAGGCGGAGCCGTCTTTTGCAACTTTTATCAATAATTTTTCAGAAGAGAAAATAATAAAATTCATATTATTCTTTTTCAAGATGTGTGTATATAAAATCAACGACTTCTTGGGCTGTGGTGCCCGGAGTGAAAATAGCTTTAAAGCCCTTTTGTTTTAAAAATTCGATGTCTTCATCGGGTATTACTCCTCCGCCGAACAACAAAATATCTTTGGCTCCGCGTTCTTCCAAAAGCTTGGCAACTTTAGGGAAGAGATAATTGTGTGCGCCCGAAAGTAAACTAAGACCGACCACATTAACATCTTCTTGAATGGCGGCAT
>CAZUGB010000235.1:0-7119 GCA_964619925.1 uncultured Candidatus Cloacimonadota bacterium | reverse complement strand
ATTTTTTTCTGAATTAATTTTTGGCAAGAAATTTATATTTTAATTTTTTTGGCATGAATTTATATAATTGCAAAATAAGGTGATTACAAGATAAGGAATTACTCCTGTTTAAACGGCATTAAAAAAAGATACTAGTGAAATTTTATGAATTTTTCAAAAAATATGTTTGTTTTTTACGGATGAATTAATTATCAATCTATTCTTAAAACTTTTGCTCCTCTTATTTTTCGTTCTTTTAATTCCAAAAGAGCCTTATTTGCTTCCGCAAGAGGAAATTCGGTTACTTCCGAAATCAGTGGTATTTCCGCAGCGATTTTTAAAAATTCTGAAACATCCGCGCGAGTTACATTTGCCACACTTTTTATTTCTTTTTCCATCCAAAGATGATTTTCGTAATTCAAATTAAAAAGATAATCTTTATCATATTTTTCTTTTCTAATTGCATTAATCACCAATCTGCCGCCCGCTTTTAGATTTTTTAATGCTTCAACAACCGGTTTCCAAACTGGTGTGGTGTCTATAATCGCATTACATTTTTCGGGGGAATAATCAGCGGTATCACCGGCCCAATCGGCTCCGAGTTCCAAAGCAAACTTCCGTTCGGTTTCACTGCGAGCAAACACAAACACTTTCGATTTCGGATAAATATGTTTTACCAATTTTAGAACCAGATGTCCCGAAGCTCCAAAACCCGTAAGCCCCAAAGTTTGACCGTTTGTGATATTTGTTAGTTTAAAAGAGCGATAGCCCACTCCTCCGGCACACAATAAAGGGGCGGCTTGAGAATCGGTAAAAACATCCGGAATAAGATAGGCAAAATCTTCTTTCACGGTCATAAATTCGGCATATCCGCCGTTTGCATCTCTTCCGGTAGCTTTGAAATCTTTGCATAAATTTTCCTGTCCCGACAAACAATATTCACACTTTCCGCAAGAGGAAAATATCCATGCTACCCCCACTCTGTCGCCGAGACGGTATTTATGTGTGTTTTTGCCTTTTTCAACTATTTTACCTACGACCTGATGCCCCAAAACTATCGGAAAATTGGGAGGAGGTGTTCTACCTTCTATTTCGTCCAATTCCGTATGACAGACGCCGCAAACCGAAACTTTTATAAGAATTTCATCTTCTTTCGGCATCGGCTTTGGCATATCTATAAGTTCCAAAGGTTCCTTGTTAGTTTTTAAATCGGTAATTTTTTTTAAAATCATTGCTTTCATAATGACAACCCCGAATAATTATTCAATTTCATCCAAGCCTATCAAAGTTTCATCTTTAATTTTTTCCAAAATTGTGGAAACCGCTTCAAAAGCTTCGCCTCTACTTTGGGATTCGACGGCTAAAAATAAAATGGTGTCGTTTTTGGCGATTGTTCCTATCCTATGAATTACAAACAATTTATTCAATTTTAATTTTTCATAAATATCTTTTGCGAAGTTTTCCAAAGTTTGAAAAGCGTCATTTTTTAATAATGATAACTTTATGCTCGAATAATTTTTTACATATTTTCCGGGAAATTTGGCTTTTCCGTGGTGAATCAAAATAGTGCCGGTAGAATCGTTTACACCTTCATAAAATTTTTTGTACAAATCGGAAACATCAATATTCTCATTTTCAAATTTCATATAAAACATCTTTTCCCTCTTTTTTATATTTATTCAAAGAACTTTTATAGCACATTGATATTATAATTTCAAAATCGGGTTATACCAAATTAATTATTACAAATAAAGGTTTTTTATATCGCTTTTGTTTCCAATATCAAAACTCAAATTCTTGCTTGACAGATAAAGGGGATTAAAGATGTTAGCACAAATATTTATATAACATACGAAAAAATAATAAAATAAATAGATATACAAGGAGATTTCAAGATGAAAAGAACTTATCAACCGCATAATAGAAAAAGAAGAAACAAACATGGTTTCAGAGCTAGAATGGCAACAAAGAACGGTAGAAAAATTTTGGCAAGAAGAAGAGCAAAAGGGAGAGCAAGACTCACTGTTAGCGATTAATGAAATTTATTAAAAGGACAAAAGATTTCCATGATATTTTTAACAATAAAAAAAGAATTAATGGAAATCTTTTTTCTGTTTATTATAAGAAGCTTCCGCCGAATCAAAATCTATCGGTGGGAATAATAGCGGGTAAAAAAGTGGGAAATGCAGTAAAACGAAATAAATTCAAAAGACGTATAAGAGCTTATTTCAGAGAAAACAAATCACTTTGGAATTATCCTTTGGGAATAATTGTAGTAGCCAAAAAAGAAGCGACTTTATCCGATTGGAACAGTTTAAAAAATCAGTTGGATAATATAATCGGCAAAATTTTAACAAATGAGAATTTTTAATAAACTCTTTATTTTATTAATCCGATTTTATCAATTGGCAATCTCACCTTTCCTTCCCAAAACTTGTCGTTTTACTCCCACTTGTAGCACCTATTCTTATCAAGCTTTTAAAAAATATCCCTTCTTTAAAGCGTTTTGGCTTTCGTTTACCCGAATTTTAAGATGCAATCCCTTTAATCCCGGCGGACATGACCCTCTGCCTTAAAAATTTTAATTTTTCTTCATAAGGAGATTATTTTGGAAAAAAGAACACTTATAGCCTTGGTTTTGATTACTTTGGTTTTTCTTATCAGCAATCAATTCATATGGAAAAATAATCAAAATACACAATCGGTTCAAAAACCCGATTCTTTGTCTAATGTTCAAAATTCAACGATACCCGATACAGTAAAAACGGTAAAAACTTTCATTGATACCGCAATTGTAAAACAAACGGAAATAGAACAAAATGATAACATAACCCTGCAAAATGATTTGGTAAAATACATATTTTCAAACAAAGGGGCGGTGGTTAAACAAATTTATTTGAAAAAATACAAAGGTCCCGACAAAAAATCAATTGTCAATTTATTACCGGACGGCAAAAGCCTATTTAATATTTCGGTTAATTTCTCAAATAACACACAGGTGGATTTTAAGGATTTTTTATATGACTACAAGATAAACGGTAATCAAGTGATATTTAAGATAAACACATTTGCGGGAATAATAACCAAAAAATTTATCTTGGATGACACTTCGTATTCGCTTGATTTTAGTATAGAATCCGTAAACGGAAACAAAATAACATCTTATGCTTTGGATATGTCTTCCGGTTTGAATGAAACGGAAATTTTCAATAAAATGAAAAATTATGATTACAAATTTGAAGCGGATGTTGAAAATGAAGTGTATAAGCTTAAACTTTCCAAATTATTAAAGAAATCTTCTTCGATTTCCGGAAGAGTTAATTGGGCGGCTATAAAGTCAAAATTCTTTATTATCTCGATAATTCCCGACGAATTGATAATTACCAAAAAAATAGAAGGATTCAAAGTTAGATTCAAAGATAAAAAAGGCGAAGAAACTTTTTCTCCCGGCATGAAATTATATGTTTCAAACAAAGATTTAACGGTTAATAACAAATACAAACTTTATATAGGACCTATTATCTTAAAAAATCTAACGGCATATAATGTCGGTTTGGAAAATGCCGTTGAATTGGGTCCCAAATGGCTTAGGTGGATTAGTACATTTTTCTTAAAAGTTTTGCTTTTGATACATAAAATCATACCTTCATGGGGAATTGCAATAATTATTTTTTCACTTATTTTAAAATTAGCTTTGTTTCCATTTACGCACAAAAGCTTCGAATCGGCTTCCAAAATGCAAAAACTACAACCCAAATTAAAGGAAGTACAGCGAAAATACAAACATGATCCTCGTTTATTGCAAGCGGAAACAAGCAAGCTATACAAGGAACACGGCGTAAATCCATTTGGCGGATGTCTGCCTTTGTTGATACAATTACCCATTTTATATGCTCTTTACCCTGTTTTGAGATATTCCATCGATTTAAGACAAACCGCATTTTTATACATCAAAGATCTTTCGGCACCCGATCCTTATTATGTATTACCTCTTTTGATGGCACTCTTTATGTTTGTTCAACAAAAAATTTCCGCACCACCCAAAAGTGAGAATATGGACGAAAAGGAAAAAGCCGCCGCAAGCAGTCAAAAAATGATGATGTACTTTATGCCGATATTCTTATTTTGGATATTTAAATCTTTACCCGCAGGATTGATGTTATATTGGACTATTTCCAACATCATTTCCACAATACAACAGTATTATATCAAAAAGAAATTTGCAAATACTCAATTGCAAACAACATTCGAGGTTAAATAATGAAATCTATTATCAAAGAAGGAAAATCAACTCAATCGATTATTTCCGAATTTATGAAAGAATATAATCTTACGCTCGATGATTTTAAATTTAATGTTATCGAAAAAGGAAGTAACGGTTTTTTAAATTTGTTCGGTTCAAAACCTACAAAGATAGAATTTATCATTCCCGAAACAAAAGATATCGTACACAAAATTATTGAGGATTTTTTATCCTATGTCCCTATCAAATATGATATAATTAAAGTGGAAGAAAAATCTAACGGCACTTTTTACATTAATATTATCGGTGTGGATGATGCCGGTTTTTTAATAGGGAAAGCGGCTCAATTTATCGATTCGATGCAACTTTTAATTTCTCAAATGCTTAATAAACAACTAAAAAAAACCTATCATATCACTCTTGACGTGGACGGTTACAGGCAAAAACGAAAAGATGCTCTTATCAGCAAAGTAAAAGCCATAGTGGATGCCGTAAAGAAAAAAGAAAAAAGCATTACAATGGAACCGATGAATGCCGCCAATAGAAGAATTGTTCATAAATATCTTGAAAAAGAAAAAGATATAAAATCCATCACGGTGGGAGACGGTGCTTTTAAAAGAATTGTTTTGATGCCTTCCAAAAAAGTGAGAAAAGAAAAAAGAAGCAGAAAAACAGAAATAAATAATAGAAAATAAGTTACACTGTACAATCGTTTTTAGTTAAAATCCTAGCCCGAACAAATCGGGCTTTTTTTATTTCAAACAACATATATTGGGTAATCCGAAAACATTTCTTGACACCGTAAAAAGTTATAAAAAATGTTCAAAAAATTTAATTAACGGAGAAACAGGTAGTTATGGCTATAAATTTAAAGAAAGGTTTACTATATTTAATAGGCGGCAAAGAAGATAGATATTATGAAAAAAAAGTTTTAAAAACTCTAACGGATTATGTTCGCCCGAAACATATTACACTTATTCCCAGCGCTTCGGCTTATCCTTTGGAAATGGCGGACGAATACAAAGAAGCATTCGAAGATTTAAATGTGAAAAATATCGACGTGTTGGATATAAGATACAAAGATGAAGTGGACTTGCAAAGAAATTTCGAGATTATTAATAAAACCGACCTCATCTTTTTTAGCGGGGGAGATCAATTGCGACTGGCAGAAATATTTTTGGATACCAAACTGTTGGAAACAATAAAGATTTTGCACAATAAAGGTTTAACGATAGCCGGCAGTAGCGCTGGCGCTCATATAGCAAGCAAAGAAATGCTATTCTACGGAGAACGTAGAGGTTTAATGAAAGGAAGCGTTCGCTCTTCAAAAGGTTTCGGTTTAATTGACATCGTGATTGATACGCATTTTTCTTATAGAAGAAGAATTTACCGTCTAACGCAATTTTTGGCTTCTCATTATTCCGAAATTGGCATCGGATTGGACGAAGATACGGCAATTGCTATAAAAAGCGATAATACTTTTGAAGTAATCGGTTCGGGAATGGTAACTATCCTAAAAAAAACCGACAAATTCCAAACTAATTTTAATGATATTAGGCATAAACACAATATTTCCGTTGACGGGTTGCAACTTTCTTTTTTGCAAAACGGTATGCAATACGATTTAAACAGATTTGCTTTGTTAAAATTTAAAAAATTGGCTTAATGCCGAAAATTAATCGGAGGTTATTAAATGGAAGAAAAAAAAGTTGTTGAAAATGAACAAATTTCAAAGGAGTGGAGAGAAGATTTTGAAATTCACAAGATTGTTTTTTATTCGGGTCCTAATTATTATCTGAATAAAAAAGCGATGGTTTTTAATCTGTTTATAAAAGAAGACGGTCCTTTTTCCGAATTTTATAAGGACAAAATTTTAAAAATTTATCCCGATTTGGAAAAAGATTATCCGGACAAAGTGGTGGATTTATTTGTAATGGTAATGATAAAAGTTCTAAAACTTGATATGGACTTATTCATAAACCGCTATTCGATAATGACGGATAATGACGAATATACAATTGCCGTGGAATATCTTGATAAATACACAAATGAAGATGTTGCATATTTTGTTCGAGATTGGTTCAGAGCAATGAGCAAAGAACAGGATTTTGATTTTTGGACAAAGTTCAAAAAGATTCAAGACGATTTTTTAAGGACATTATACGGCGGACCTACCTTATATTCACTTATCGAAGCCGGTTTAAAAAGAGATATTCCGGTTAATTATCTTTATGAAGAAAATCAATTTCAATGGGGTTACGGTAAAAAACAAATCCGCGGTCGTTCCACCACTTTTAGTGTTGACGGCATCAAAGATACCGAATTTACAATGTACAAAGATATGGTGGGAGATTTTTTACAGCTTTTCGGATTTCCCACTCCGCAAGGGAAAAATTGTTTTACCGAAGATGAAATAGTTAAAGAAGCCTTAAAGATAGGTTTTCCCGTTGTAGTAAAACCCGTATCGGGTCATAAAGGACAAGGAGTAACCACAGGCATAAGAAGTGAGGAAGAAGTAAGAAAAGCATTCAAAAACATTATCAAAAACCAAGATGAAAATGCACCGTTCGACGGAGCTATCGTTCAAAAACAAGTGGAAGGCTACGATCACCGTTTGCTTTCCATAGGCGGTAAATTTGTAGCCGCTCTCGAAAGAGTTCCCGCTTATGTTATCGGAGACGGCGAAAATAACATAGAAAAATTAATAGAGCTTGAAAACGATAAAAAAATCAGAGAAGATAATCCCCGTTCTCCTCTTACGAAAATAAAAATTGATGAAGATTTGTTAGATTATCTCAAACTTCAGGATTTATCTTTGGAAACCGTACCGCAAAAAGGCGAAAAGATTGTTTTGAGAAGAGTTGCAAATATTTCTCAGGGTGGTGTTTCAATAAACG
>CAZUGB010000234.1:0-4048 GCA_964619925.1 uncultured Candidatus Cloacimonadota bacterium | reverse complement strand
AATGCTTCTATTTTGGCAAGATATTTAATATCGCTTTCAATTATGACGTATATGCAAAAAAGGAGTTTGAATTTTTTTACTTTTGCAAATGGAATTGTATGAAATTAGTTGTAAAAATCGTTTTTATGTCACTTTTGTTTTGGTAATTACCATTTTTTATCGAATATCAAGTATAAATAAATTATAAAAGAGGAAACAACCGAATTTTATAACTTTTCCGAAATATTATTAGATATTAAACTTACGTGATTTTTTTAAAATACACCTTTGGAATTTAAAAAAGCGGAATATTGTTTATCCGTTTTTTTGATGTGTATTACCAACCAATCCACAAGAAATTCCAAAATTTCACTAATATCCAATTCTTCATCATTTAAAAAACTTACTTTATTTATCAACAAAGAATTCACTTTAAAATTTTTAAATAAAAAATGAAATAGATAAAAGCATTAATAAATTTATCGACAAGAAATCATCTTTGGAAAAAAATGTCAAAAATAGCAATTGGAGGTAATATGGCTGAAAAAGGTTATTATCGATTTCCCGATATACAAGATAATATTGTCACATTTGTAAGCGAAGACGATATTTGGCTTGTAAGTAAAAAAGGAGGTATAGCTCGCAGAATCACAACGTCCTTATCCCGCATCCAAAATCCCAAAATTTCGCCGAACGAAAAATGGATAGCTTTTTCCGCATATGAAGAGGGACATTTTGAGATATATCTAATTCCGTTAAACGGTGGTGAATCCAAAAGAATCACATATCTTGGTTCTTTTAGTAAAGTTTTGGGTTGGGATAAAGAAGGCAACTATATCTATTTTACATCCAATTTTGAACAAGCTTATGATTATAGTATCTACAAAATTCATATAAATAAAAAAGTGCCTGAAAGAATTCCGGTGGGATATGCCAATAAAATATCTTTTGGGAAAAAAGGTGTGGTAATAGGCAGACACACAAGAGATACGGCAAGATGGAAAAGATACAAAGGGGGAACAGCAGGAGAGCTATGGATAGATGAAAACGGTAGTGGAAATTTTGTTCCTCTTATTAAAACCGGAGGCAATTTGGATTGTCCTATGTGGATAAATAACAGAATTTATTTCATTTCCGACCATGAAGGCATAGCAAACATCTATTCTTGCACACCAAAAGGAAAAAACCTTAAAAGACATACAAGCCACAACGAATTTTACGTTAGAAACGCTTCTACCGACGGAAAAAATATCATTTATCACTCGGGAGCCAATTTATATTTGCTGGATTTGAAAAAAAACAATTATAAAGAACTGGAAATCGAATATTACAGCACAAAAACCCAAACAAACAGAAAATTTATCGATCCGAAAAAATATTTAACAAACCTTTGCTTACATCCCAATGGTACTCATATAGCAATAAATACACGAGGGAAAGCCTTTTATTTCCAAAATTGGAGCGGACCGGTTTTGCAAATAGGAAAGAAAAATGATGCGGAATATCGCCTTTCCACATGGTTAGCCGATGGAAAAACCATTGTTTCCGCTACCGACGAATATCAAGGTGAAGACCGATTGCTTCTGTTTGATACCGAAAACGAAAAAACGGAACTTCTCACAAATATGAACCTCGGTATCATTTGGAATATTATTCCTTCTCCGAAAGAAAATAAAATAATCATTTCAAACAACAGAAATGAAATATATCTGGTGGATTGCACCAAAAAGACATCCAAACTTATAGACAGATCCGATTACAGTATGATTTATGATGTTTCGTGGAGTCCCGACGGCAAATATATCACCTACGGATTCGCAATTTCACTCTATAACAGAATAATTAAAATAGCCGATCTTTCTAAATTTAAAATACATCAAATAACAAATACTTTTGTTTCGGATTATTCGCCTGTATTCTCCGATGACGGAAAATTTTTATTCTTTATCGGCATAAGAAGCATTAACCCCGTAACCGATTCACTCAGATTTGATTTTGCATTTATGAAAGTATCAAAACCTTACCTAATTCCCTTAAAAAAGGAAACCGAGGATCCTTTTAAATACAAAATGCCTCCCAAAAAACAATCAAACGAAAAAAATGATAAAGAAAAAGAAGTAAAAGTGGAAATCGATTTTGAAGATATTATGATGAGACTAATACCCTTTCCTATGAAAGCGGATACATATATATCCATTGAAACATTCCAAAATAAAATATTTATAGAAAAATTAAAAAAAGATTACGCTTCTTATGATGACTCTTGGAAACACCATCGTAAAAGCGATATTATTGTTTACGATCTTCAAACCTTAAATGAAGAAATTCTTTATCGTGATATTACCCGTTTTCAACTATCGGGAAATAAAGAATATTCGTTAATAAAGAAGAATAATGAAATCTTTGTGTATAAAACAGCTGAAAAACCGAAAGAAAAAGTAAAAAAAACATTCTCACCGGAAGGCGGAGCAATAGATTTGAAAAGAGTAAAACCTTTGATATATCCCAAAGAAGAATGGAGACAAATGTACAAAAAAGCGTGGATTCTTCAAAGAGAACACTTTTGGAATTCTAATATGAGCAACATAGATTGGAGAAAAGTTTACAAAAGATATCTGCCATTGCTCGACAGAGTGGGAAGCAGAGAAGAATTTTCGGACATTATTTGGGAAATGCAAGGAGAATTAGGCACTTCACATTGTTATGAATTCGGAGGAGATTATAGAAAACATCCTGAATACAGAATAGGAAAATTAGGTTGTAAATATCAGCTGTCAAAAGACGGAACACATTACATTTTTAAAGAAATCTATCGTGGAGAACCAAGCAATCCCGAAGAAATATCACCATTATTAAAATCCGGAATAAATATAAAAGAAGGTGACAAACTTTATGAAATAAACGGCACAAAAGTTGATAAAAACACATATCCCGCAGAATTGCTTATGAACCATGCCGGTGAAGAGGTGAAATTAACCATAAAACGACAAGGCAAAAGAAAAAAATCCAAAGTAATCGTGAAAACATTGAAAAAAGAAAACAATTTATTATATCGCGATTGGGTTGAAAAAAACAGAAACTACGTTCACGAACAAAGTGGTGGCAAACTCGGCTATATTCATATTCCCGATATGTCCTTTTTCGGTTTTTCCGAATTTTACAGATACTATCTAAGCGAATGTTTATATCTCGGTCTTATTGTAGATGTCAGATACAACGGGGGTGGTTTTGTCTCGCAATTAATTTTGGAAAAATTAAATAGAAAAATAATGGCTTATATGTTACCAAGATGGTCGAAAGAAGCGGAGTTATATCCCGATTACGCTATAAGAGGTCCCATTGTGGCAATAACAAATGAATATGCGGGATCCGACGGTGATATTTTCAGTCATAATTTCAAGCAAATGAAAATAGGTAAATTAATAGGCAAAAGAACATGGGGAGGCGTAATTGGCATTGACGGCAAATATCACCTTTCGGACGGAACAATAACCACGCAACCAGAATATCCTTTCTGGTTCAAAGACGTAGGCTGGAAAGTGGAAAATTACGGCACGGATCCGGATATCGAAGTGGACATTACCCCGCAGGACTACGAAAAAAGAATTGATCCTCAGCTTGATAAAGCAATTGAAGTGGCATTAACGGAAATTAAAGAAAATCCTTACACACCACCGAAATTTGACAATATTCCGGATTTGTCTTTGCCAAAATTACCCGAATAATAAAAAAGGGCGGGTTTCTACCCGTCCGAAATTTTTTATAATTTTTAACTACTTTTTTTTAACACAAAACTTAATTGAAATTGTAAAATAGCTTTTATCATTTCTCGATCTTCGACATCAATAATTAAATCACTAATAATTTCAGATAACTTGTCAGGTTTTACTAAATTATCTTTATCAATCTTACCTTCTTGAATTTTTTCCCAAATATTTTGAAACTGAAGAAATTGCATAAGACAATATAAATCTTTTCCTAAAATTGCTGACAAACCCAGGAATAGATTAATGATTTTCATTTTATATTTTTCAATTTTAACATAATTTTTATTCAATTCATCTTTAAA
>CAZUGB010000233.1:0-8743 GCA_964619925.1 uncultured Candidatus Cloacimonadota bacterium | reverse complement strand
TTTGAACTTGCTTTGAGAATGTCCGGTAATATTGTCCCGACGTATAAAATACTTCCGATTGATTATAATTTGAAACGATTAAAAAATTGTCCGATATGATAAGTGAAACAGGATTTTCCAAATCAATGTCAAAGGAAAATTCAGATTTAGTTTGTGTGGTTCTAATAATGGAAATATTTTTTCTTTGGTCATCATAAATATAATATTCTCCCGAATAGGAAATATCAAACAGTTTGGGATAAACAAAATCATCCAGAGTGAGTGTATTTAGCCAACCCCCATGTATGTCAAAAAATTTTATTTCCTTTTGAAGTCCGTCCAAAACGATAATCTTGCCTGAAGAGGAAATTGTAAAATCCGATAATTCCGAAAAATTGTTTTTTGAAAAACCGATACCTCCGAATTTATTCATTAATTTATTATTTTTGTATATGTAAATATAAGATGATGAAGAAATTATTGTATAATCGTGATAACTAAGTGATTTTTGAGGAATATAAGAAAGTTTTTTTTCGAAAATTTTATAAGTTTTTTTTAACTTGGCGGAGTAATTTTGATAAGTTATATTTGTCGAACATGAAAAAAGTAATAAAAAAAGCAATATAAAATTTTTCATTTTTTAAAATCTTGGCAATTGAATATCTTTTAGCCTACCCTGTATGGTTGTTCTACCGTGCCAAGTATTAAAATCAAGAGAATAAGCTATATTTATCTTGCTACCCTTTTTCAACAGAGGAAGATAATCACCGAGATTAAATCCGATAAAATCTATTGTACAGCCGTCTTTCATAACTTTTAGTTTAAGATGATTTTTCCCTACCGTATAAGGATAGCCCACAATCGTAACATCATTCGTATAAAATGTGGGACGCATATTTCCCGGACCGTACGGTGCAAATTTTAACAACCATTCCAGAAGAATTTCATTAATTTCATACAATTCCAATTCCGTATCAATATTAAGAGGAGGAACGAGTTGTTCTTCGGTAAGATGCTCTTTTACGTATTTTTGAAATCTGTTTTCGAATGAATCCAAATATTCCAATAATATTGATAACCCGGCGGCATATTTATGTCCGCCAAATGTGATAAGATAATCGTTTACGTGAGATAAAGCATCAAAAAGATCAAAATTGGCAATACTTCTTCCGGAACCGCTGCCTACACCATCTTTGAAAGATATCATAATAGTGGGACGATAATATTTTTCTACAATTCTGGAAGCAACTATCCCGATTACTCCCGGATGCCAATTATCCGAAGATATTACAAAAGCCGGTGTGTCATCCAAATTTTTATATTTCTTTTCTATTATTTCACAAGCTTCATTAAAAGTTCTTTGATCAATTTGCTGACGAAGTGAATTTTCTCTTTCTATGATTTCGGCCAATTCTTTACTTTTATTTTCATCGGTTGAAATAAGAAGTTCCACGGCTCTGGCAGCGCTTCCCATTCTGCCGGCGGCATTTATCCTAGGGGCTATACCGAAAACAATGTCCGAAGAATTTAATTCTTTATCAGACAAACCGGCAATATTAATAAGTGCGGATAATCCGATATTTTGTTTTTTTATCAATCTTTCAAGACCCAAACTTGCAAAAATTCTATTTTCATCCGTTAGAGGTACGATGTCGGCAATTGTTCCGAGAGCGACCAAATCAATATATTTTATTATCCATTCTTCGTGTTGAATATTAAGTTTATTGAATAAAGCCACCAACAATTTATACGATACACCCACACCGGCCAAATCCCGATAGGGATATTTGCAATTGTTGAGTTTCGGATTAATTATTGCGTATGCATCGGGTAAAATTTCTTTCGGATTATGATGATCCGTTATTATCACATCAATTCCGAGTTCATTAATTTTTTTTACTTCTTCAATAGCATTAATACCGCAATCCACGGTGATAATTAATTTTGTTCCCAATTGTGCAATTTGTTCGACACCAAAATCGGATAAACCGTAACCGTCTATCATTCTGTGTGGAATATAAAAATCAATATTCGTATTAAGTTTTTTCAAGCCGAGATATAACAGAGCTGTCGAAGTTGTGCCGTCAACATCATAATCTCCGTAAATTACAATTTTTTCCTTGTTATTGATAGCCTTGATAATTCTATCAACCGCTTTGTCCATATCCGTAAAAAGAAAGGGATCATAAACGTTTTCAAGAGAAGGATATAAAAATTTTTTTATTTTGTCGGTTGAAACGCAGTTTTTCCTTATCAATAATTCCGCAATTTTAGCGGGACATTTAATTTCCTTGGTTATAAGTTTTTTTTGCTCTTCTTGTTCAGGTGTTAATTTCTCGGAAATTATCCATCTTTTAAACATTATTTCCTCTTTCTTTATAAAATCGTTAGAGAAGAGAATAAGCCGAATTCTGTAAATAGCCTAACAAGCTATTTAATATCTATTTATCTAAGTCGGATATTGCTATGCTCAACCGAGCCGGATAACCCGCCGACTTTAGCTGCCTACCCGAGAGTAAAACAAAGCGAGCAACTTTGTACCGAAAAATCGGTTACTCTCCTATTTGGCATTGCACCGAATAAGGTTTACCCGGCATTTCGTTTCACAACGAAATCCGGTAGTCTCTTACACTACCTTTTCACCCTTACTCCGATTGATTAATCGGGGCGGTTGTTTTCTGTGGCACTTTCTCTTCGTTGCCGAAGCTTTCCGTTAGAAAGTATTCCGCTCTATGGTGTTCGGACTTTCCTCTATCAAATATTGATAGCAGATATTTACTCTTCTCTAACGATTTATAAATCTACTTTTACTTTTTCAAAATCATCTTTGGAAACAATTATTCTTCCACAATATTCACAAGAATAAATTTTGTCTCCCTTTTTTATATCAATCAAAAGTTGAGGACGCAGTTTAATTCCGCAACCGCCACAAGCTGATTTTTCGCAATGAACTACGGCTTTTTCTTTTACTTTTATAAGATTAACATATCTTTTTAATATGGTTCTATCAAGGTCTCCCGCAATCTCTCTTCTTTTGTCTTTTAATAATTTAATTTGAGATTCCACTTGTGCAATTTCATTTTTTAATTTGTTTTCATTATTGTTTAAATTTTCCTGAGCTATTTTTTTACGTTTTTTATCATTTTCAATTTGTTTTTTTATTTCATCGGCTTCTAACATTAATTGCAAAGTTTCATCATCGATTTTTTCATTTTCTTTTTCAAGAAATGTAATTTCACTGTTTAGAGCTTTGTATTCTTTGTTGTTTTTAATTTCCAAAAGTTGGTTTTTGAATTTTGCGATTTTATTTGTATTTTGTTGAATTAATAATTTTTTATTGTTTTGTTCCACCTGATTTTCTTTAAGACGTTGTTCGGAATTTTGCAATTGCAAATCGGCTTCTTCCAATTCTTTTTTCAAATTACTTAATTTCTTGGGTAATACCTCTATTTGTCTTTGCAATTCCTTTATTTTGGAATCGATTTTTTGCATTTTTATTAATGTTTCTAATTTTTTTATCATTATTATCTCCTGAAAAGTAAACTAATATCCAATGATTTAAAAGAATGAGTGAGTGAGCCGCTGGATATAAAATCCACACCGGTAGCGGCAATTTGTTTTACCGTGTCCAAAGTAACATTACCCGAGGCTTCCAATTCAATTATACCCTTATATTTTTTAACCGCAATAATCATATCTTCGATGGTCATATTATCTAACATTGCTCTATCGGCTTTTGCTTTTACCGCTTCATCCAATTCCGCCAGATTTGTAACTTCCACTTCAATTTTATGGGTAACATCATTTTGTTTTATACGAGTTACCGCTTCCGAAATAGAACCTACACTTCTGATGTGATTTTCTTTTAACATAACCATATCATATAAGCCAAAACGATGATTGTATCCGCCTCCTATTCTAACGGCATATTTTTCCAATTCTCTCAAAAGAGGTGTTGTTTTTCGAGTATCCAATATTTTCACATCATAATCTTTTATTTTTTCTACGAAATTATTTGTAAGCGTGGCTATACCGGATAATCTTTGAATAAAATTTAGAATTACTCTCTCCGCTTTTAGTATGGAAGAAGATTTACCTGAAATAGTTGCAAATATTTCACCTTTTTCTACATTATCACCGTCACTTTTTTTTATAATCGTTTTTACTTTATCATCAACTATTTTAAAAATTTTATCTATTAGAAAAACTCCTGCCAATATACCTTTTTGTTTGGCTACAAAATCCGCTGTAATTATTTTATCATCAATTGCCAAATTATCTGTTGTGATGTCGCCAAATCCAATATCTTCATCAAGCGCATTTTTTATAATATCTTCAATAGTCATTAACCTTACCCCCAAAAACAAAAATAGCATTTGTCGGATGACAAATGCTGATTTTAAGCTTTTGTTTGTTAGTAAAATCTATACCCATAATTACATTTTTCTTTTTCATATTGAACAAAAAATATTTTGGCTATTATATTGTCAATAATTTACCCTGACAATTTTATGAAAAAATTGTAAATGACTTGTGTTTTTTGATTTTTTTCTATAAATTTGTAATCGGAATTATCTAAATGAAAATTAAGAAAAATTGACTTAATGTTTGAAATATAGAAAGGGGGGAGAAAAGCCCCCCTAAAAAGATTTATTTAAGCAAAATAATTTTTTGAGATATAACTTTTCCGCTTGTTTGTAATTTTATAAAATATATGCCCGAATTAACTTTTTGCCCTTTTTTGTTTGTTCCGTTCCAAATAATTCTATGCATGCCTTTTGAAACGTTCCTTTTTATCAATGTTTTTACTAATTCACCTTTTAAATTGAATATTTCCAATGATATCATATCATTTTTAGGTACTTCAAATGATATGGTTGTAATCGGATTAAAAGGATTCGGATAATTTTTCAAAGATATATGAGCCTGATTTATATCATTATTTAGAACATCAACATCCTGAACGTTCATTTGTACCGGTATCACTGTTTCTTCTCTGTTATCGTTTATAATGATATTTGCCTCATAAGTTCCCGCTTGAAGATTTGTGGAATAGAAAGTAATATTAATTTCATTCGTATCATTCGCTTGAATTGTTCCTGAGGATTGTGACAAAGAAATCCAGCCGTCATTTTGAACATATTGAACGGATATATTATATATTAAATCCTGTCCTCCCGTATTAGATAACATCAAAGTATCCGAATAAGCCGAATTTTCAGCAATATCGAAAACAAATTGCATAGGTGTAACGTTTAATTCCGGAGGTTCAACCGTTCCTGTTGTAGGGAATACAATATAATCTATCCAAGCGCAATCATCTCCGGCATCTCCTCCGTTGAGTTTAAGATATTTCCATTTGAATGTATGAGTTCCGGCTTCTACGGGGAATACTTCTTGCGACCAATCTGATTCGCCGCTCCATTGTCCGACTATAGAATTATCTATATAAAATTTAAGCTTGTCATAGTTTTCTTCGGATGAAACTTTTTTCCAAAATAATATTTCGCTGTCTTCTGAAACTTCCATTGTGATTTGTATCGCAGAATATTGGTTATTATAAATATGACCCGATTTGGCGCAATATAAGCCGCTAATGGCATTTTCTGAATCTATTTCCCAATCTACCGAGCCGGAAAATTCCCACGAAAAGGAATCAAAATTGTTTGTTTCAAAATCTTCATCGGGAGATGATATGGTAGAAAAAGTCCATACTGTTCCGTTTGAATTACCATATTCATTATATGCTTCCACCTTCCAAAAATATGTTGTTCCGAAATCCAAACCTTGTTCATAATTATAATTATTAAAACTTGTTGTATCCCCATTTATTATATTTGTAGGTGGGTTATCCGTACCCAAATAAAATTTAAAATATGTGGGAATACCTCCGAAACCGTTTTCCCAGCTAAAAGTTGTTCCTGTCATTACATTAGTGGAATTATTTTCAGGAATAGGATTAATTACATCCTGAGGGGGAGAGGTGGGATTTGGAGTAGAATTAACGGCAGATAAAGCATCTATCCTACCTGAGCCTGAAGAATTTGATTTATTTGAGGTTAGGTGTACTGCTGTCGTTTCCAAAATTTCATCAACTTGTGCAGGTGTTATCGTATTATTTTTTGATAACATCAGTGCAATGGTACCGGCTACACAGGGAGCAGCCATAGAAGTTCCGTCCCAACCGTCGAGATAACCCGTATTACTTTGATAATTGAGGGATTTTATATTCACTCCCGGTGCTACTACATCGGGTCTTATCAAACCCATTTCGGGATTATAGGGATAATCGTTGTAAGTATTTACATTGCTCCAATCAACAGGTCCTCTACTCGAAAAATTTGCCACATTATCACTGCTATTTGATGCTCCCACAACTATTGCAGCTGAGGTGCCGCCTTGAAGTGTTTGGTCGGGATGTAACCATGGAGGAGGACAATCGCCGGGTGTTCTTACATTGTCAGGAACAGGATAGCTATAAGTCTGATCACCCTCGTTACCTGCGGCTACAGCGGCTACAATTTGGGCTTCGTTTAAACTAACCATTGCATCTCTCCAAGCTTTTCTATTAGGTCCCCATGAATGTTGCCAACCTAATGAAAGGCTAACTACATCTGCATTGTGTTCCAAAGCAAAATTGAAAGCCTGCCAAACCCCGCTCTCGCTACCCGAACCGTCCGAGTCAAGAACTTTTAAAGCCATAATGGTGGCATCCGGTGCTACACCTGTTTGTGAACCCGATGTTCCGTCTCCGGCAACAGTTCCGGCACAATGAGTTCCATGTCCCATATCATCAATAGGATTATTGTCATTATTTACGAAGTCAAAGCCATGATTAGGATAATTAACATCTTCCCACATATGGTCCATAAGATCATGATGATTGTAATTTACACCGGTGTCAATCACTGCAACCAAAACATTTTGTCCAGTATAACCCATATTCCATACATCATTGGCATTAACTTTCAATACGTTCCAAGTAATTTCCTTTGTTGCATTGGAATATGTATTTTTGGGTTTTTCCAATACTTTTTCTTTTTTATCGTAATCAATAAACTTTATTTCGTAATCCTGCAAAAGATTTTGTATTTTATCGGCTCTAATTCGACAATTTAATACATTATTTATAGGAATTGTCGTTATTTCATTCACATAGCCTTGTTTTTTTAGTTTTTCTAAAATTTTTATTGTTCTTTCTTGTGTCGAAAAAGAAAATTCTTTAAGAGAATTATATACGATTTTTCTTATTTGATTTTTTTTAAGATTCTTTATTTTTGGCTTAATTGTTTCAAAATCAAAGCTTTTTTTATAAAAAACATTAATTTTGACAAATGAATTCGAATTTTTTTTGATTATTTCATTTAATTGATTTGATATTCTCAAATCTTTTTGTCCGGCGAATAAAGTGATGCTTAATAACATAAGCAAAAGGATAAGTATAAAATTTTTTTTCATTAATAACTCCTAAGATTTTTTTTATAGGGTAGCAATATACATGCCAAATCGGATGTTAAAAATCGGATAAAAAAAAAGCCCCGAAACGGGGCGGAGGTTACTAACCTAAAACCTCTTTTACAATATCTTGAAGTTTTTCGGGATTAATAGGTTTTTCAAGATAATAATCAGGTTCTTCACCCACCAAATCGCCAACAACTTCTTTTGAAAATCTTGCTCCCAGTGTTTGTCTTATACCGGTAAGAAATACAACCGGTATGTGTTTTGTTTTATCATCCTTTCTTAATTCCCAAAATGTAACAAATCCGTCTTGTTTAGGCATTTGAACATCTAATATAATAAGATCGGGGATTATTTTCTTTGCCAAATCCAAACCTTCGTCTCCATCATTGGCGTAATGAAAATCGATGTTATCATCTTCTACGATACTCTTGATAAATTCAATGCTATCCATTTCATCATCAATAGCCAGGATAATCTTTTTTTTCATTTCATTCTCCTTTTCAATTTTTTTTATCGGTATTTTAATTGTAAATGTAGTTCCCTCATTTTCTTTTGAGGTTACATAAATATTCCCGCCATGTTCATTAATAATTTTTTTTGTAATTTTTAATCCTAATCCGGTTCCTTTGGAACCTTTCGTACTCATAAATTTTGTAAATAATCTTTTTTGTAATTCTATCGGCATCCCCATTCCGTTATCTTGAATTTGAATAAGAAAATAATCTTGATTTGTTTTTACCGTTCTAAGGGTTATAATGCCGTTTTCTACGTTAGTTAAAGCATCTATTGCATTGGATACTAAATTTAAGATGCTTCGATGTATTCCTTTCGGATCAATTTCTACAATATCCAAATCTTTGGAAAAATCTTTTACAAATTCGATGTTATTTTTCTTTGCTCTTTCATATTCCAATTCTATTACTTCTTCTATCAAATCATGTATATTTACCTGACTATATTCCGGCTTTCTATCTTTTGCGTACAAAAGCATATCCATTGTTAAATCGGATACTCTTTCAATATTTTTTTTCACCATTTTCCAGCCGGTTTTTATAGACTGGTCTTCTATCTTATGAATATTTTTGTCGATAATAAAAGCTCCACCTTTCAAACCGTTTAATATATTTTTGATATAATGAGCAAGACCCGATACGGTTTCTCCCATTGCCGCCATTCGTTCCGTTCGTAATCTTTCATCTATTATGCGTTGTCTTTCCAGAGCTAACGATACTTGAAAAGCAATTGCTTCCAAAAAGTTTAGGTCGTCTTCGGTGAAATCTTTATCTCTTTTGTTTACTAATTC
>CAZUGB010000232.1:0-1713 GCA_964619925.1 uncultured Candidatus Cloacimonadota bacterium | reverse complement strand
ATAACATCACCGATATCTATCTGGGAAAATACCCCGAAAATCCTTTGATGTTATCACTCCTTAATAAAGAATCGGGAGCAATGGTTTATCAATATATAGTAGAGCAGAACATACCGCCACATAGTTCTTTAACAAGTGTATTGGATCTTTCAGGTTACACATTCCCCAATTCTTTAAAATTACAGCTTGAAGGTGGAAGTATCGGTTCCAATGGAGAAACAATAACCATAGATACAAGCCAAAATCTCGGTATTACAATTGCTCTTTTAGATTTTAGCATTAGGCACGTTCGCGCTCATATACCTTATCAGGAATTACCGGAACAAACCATCACCCAATATTTGAGTATTACTTTCCCCCATATTGACGGTACTTTTTCTTTAACTTCCCAAAGTTCCATAAATTTTGTAATTAATTCTTCTCTTCCCGGAGAGACATCAATGAAATTGATTTCAGTAGGACAAAACGGTGAAAAAGATACTCTCAAAGTGAACGGTGAAATTCCCGTTCTCACTATTACCCCCGGTGAAACAAATATTACATTTTATTCGGATAATTCCAATTTGAATGAGTTATTAACGTTATTACCCGAAAGATTTGATATGATAGTAAATCCTTCCGTTGGAGATACAACCGATACGATTTATGATATTTACAGCGATGAACAAATTTCATATAGAATTACAATCGATACGGACATAAATATAGATGCGGATTGCTGGATTATACCCCGAAGTGATGATAAGCCCAATATCACGGCAACGGATGTTTCTCAATTAAATGATACAAACGTTGATAATTTCATTTCTGGCGGCTTTAAGATGAAATTTGACAATCAAACCGGTATTCAACTCGGTATGGATATTTTAGTTTCCGGAAATAGAGAAAATCTGGATGATTTTGATAAAGTACTAAATCCCGATACCACACAAGTTACTCTTTTTTCCATTCCAGTAATAAAAACCGGAAAAGATTCAATTGATTTTGTTATCAAAAGAAGGGATCTTGATGTATTTATACCGGATTCCGTTTATGCCGTTCCCAGAATCAAACTAATTAGTGCGGCGGATTCGCCATTAGCAAATGGAATTAATGTAAAAGCAAAACTCTATATCAAACTTTTGGTCAACAAAGATATTTTATCTTCATCCAATAATAATATGAAGAAAATTGTAACTTCGGGAGAGATAAGATGAAAAAACAAACCTTAATTATCGTTTTCATTTTTTTGATAATAAATACTTTTGCCGTTACAAGTTCAAATTTCTATACTCAATCGGATAGATACTTATTAACTTATGATATTCCTGCAATGCGTTCGATAGATAAAGCCACCTATTTTGTATTTCCATTTATCACTTTCCATTTGGATGCTACAAACACAATAATTTCCTACCGAAATATGAATATTTTTCAAGAAGGTCATTATATTACAAACAAAGAAAAAGAACTTTTGACAAAAGACGATTTAAAACTCTTTTTAAGCTATAAAACCCCGATATTAAAAATCGGTTATAAAAATATCGGTTTCGATCTTTCCTATTTTATGGGAACCAATGTTACTTTGCTTGACAAACAGCTTTCAAAATTGGTTCTTTATGGTAATAGCAAACAAAATTACGTTCTTCATAACGGCGACGGTTCATTGGTTTACGGATTTACAAAGACAAAAATATCATATTCATATCCAAATTCATTAAATTTGTCTTTTAT
>CAZUGB010000231.1:0-4327 GCA_964619925.1 uncultured Candidatus Cloacimonadota bacterium | reverse complement strand
TTATAGTTCTTTTGAATGTGATTCTAAATTTAATTTTTATGAATTATTGGAATTATAAAGGTTTGGCTTTGGCAACCAGTGTTTCTTCCTTTGTTCAATTTTTGATTTTACTCTTTTTGATAGGAAAATTTTATCCCGAGGTTAAGCACAAAGGTGTGGTAACCGAGATATTTCGCATCATTTTTTCCTCAATAGTGCTTTGGTTTGTTTTATCTTTTGTAAAACGTCTTTTTGAGGGGGATTTATTTATAAATGTGTTTATCCGAGCCGCCGCAGTATCAATTTCGGGATTGATTTTGTTTGTCCTAATAAATTATTTTACGGGTTCAAAGATAGTTAAAGATTTTATCGGGTATGGCAAAAAATAGTTTTATAGAAAAAAAATTGGAATTGGTGCCTTTCAAACCCGGTGTGTATCTTATGAAAAATGCCGCCGACAAAGTGATTTATGTAGGCAAGGCAAAAATATTAAAAAATCGGTTGAGAAGCTATTTTCGGGGCAATATCCACGATGAAAAAACAAAAAATTTAGTCTCGCAAATAAAAGACTTTGAATATTTTATCACAAACACGGAAAAAGAAGCCTTAATTTTGGAAAACAACCTGATAAAAAAGTATCAACCGCATTATAATATATTGTTAAAAGACGACAAAGAATATCCTTTTATAAAAATTACAACAAATGAAGATTTTCCCAGAGTATTCGTTACAAGAAAAAAATTAAAGGACAAAGCTCGATATTTCGGTCCTTATACGAACGTAAAATCGTTAAGGAAGGTTTTAAAGTTATTGGAATGGATTTTTCCGCATAGAACCTGCAATAGAAAAATTCCCAAAGATGAAATAAAATATAAAAGAGCGTGTATAAATTATCAAATGAAAAAATGTCCCGCTCCCTGCATAGGAAAAATATCTTATGACGAATATAAAAAAACGGTTAATAATATAATCCGCTTTCTAAAAGGAAATAACAAAGAAATAATAAAACAATTAAAAGAGGATATGCAAAAAAAAGCGGAAAATTTGCAGTTTGAAGATGCGGCATTGATAAGAGATAAAATTTTTGATATAGAAAGATTAAATAATTATCACCATTTGTTTTTTGAAGATGAAAAAAACAGAGACGTTATCGGCTTGTATATCGAAGGCAAAAATGCCGCCGTAACGGTTCTAAAGATATTAAGAGGAAAATTATTAAACAACGAAACATATCCTTTGCAAAACATCAATAATAACAATGCCAATGAAATACTGAAAGCTTTTATTATGCAATATTACAATGAAAAAACTCAGGATTTGCCCTATCAGATTATTTTGCAAGAACAACCCGACGATTATGAAAATCTAAATCAAATATTTAAGAATAAACTTTTCGTTCCTCAAAAAGGCGAGTTAAAAAGTTTGATTCAAATAGCCAAAAAAAATGCTTTCAATTATGTGGAAGAAAACAAATTGAAGTATCTGAAAAAGAAAAACAGGGCTATTTTACCGGTAATCGAATTAAAAGAAAAATTAAATCTTAAAAATCTGCCTTTAAAAATGATTTGTATAGATATATCCACAATTCAGGGAACGGATACCGTTTCTTCGTTGGTATTTTTTGAAAATGGCAAACCTAAGAAAAAAAATTATCGTCATTTTATTATAAAATCTATAAACAAACAAAACGATTTTGCCGCAATAGCCGAAACTTTGGATAGATTTTTATTAAAACTTGACGAAGAAATAACACCAGATTTAATTGTAATCGATGGTGGTAAAGGGCAGTTATCATCAGCTTATGCGGTGTTAAAAAAGCATAACAAAGGGGAAATTCCTATGATTTCTTTGGCAAAAAGGTTGGAAGAAATTTTTGTGGTTAATTCAAAATCTTCAATTATATTGCCCAAAAATTCCCCGGCTTTACGACTTTTAATAGCAATTAGAGACGAATCCCATAGATTTGCAATTACCTTTCATAAAAAAAGAAGAGAAAAAAGAACAATTACTACAAGATTGGACAAAATAAAAGGCGTGGGTGAGACAACAAAATTTCTTTTATTAAAGCGGTTCGGTTCGGTAGAAAACATCGCAAAACAAAAACCGGAAAAATTAATCGAAATCAAAGGTGTAGGGAAAAAAACAGCAGATAGGATTTTAAAAGAACTAAACGATTAAAATATTTTTTTAGTCGGTAGCAGGAGGTGCATATGCAAAAAGGTTTTGAAAAAATTTATTATGATGAGATTTTTTATAAAGCCCCGCTAGCCATTGCATTAATTAGTTATGACGGCATCATAATTGACGTAAATCTGGAATTTATCAAACTTTTTAAATATTCCGAAAAGGAACTAATCGGCAAAAATATCGATAATCTTATTACAAATGAAAAAATCAAACCCGAAGCAATGAATTTGACCACAAAGGCTAAAAAAGAACGTATCGAAATAAAAACCGTTCGATTTGACAAATATAAAAATCCTATAAATGTAGCCGTGCTTGGAATAGCCTTTACCGACTCTTCCGGAAGAAAATTAATTTTTGCCACATATCGGGATATAACTCAATCGACGGTTCAAGAAAAAAAGATAATTGTTCAAAAAGAAATTATTGCTCTGATAAATAAAATTTTAAGGCACGATTTGATGAATTATTTTAATGTTATAAGAAGTGCTTTTAGAATATACAACGAAACCAAAGAACCCGATTTATTAAAAGAAGCTATGATGCAAACCGAAAAAGGTATTGAACTCATCAGGAATATGAGAAATTTCGAGCAAATCAAAATGGGACCGGAAGCACTAACAACCATTAATGTAAAAAAAGAAATAGAAAATATTGCAAAATTGTATGCGGTTGAGATAAATATTTTCGGTGAGTTATTTGTGAGAGCGGATAAAACTTTTTCACGGATTATTGAAAATTTAATAAATAATGCAATAAAACACGGCAAAGCAACAAAAATTGATATTGAATTGATTGAAAACGAAACCGAAAATGTAATTTTGGTAAAAGATAACGGTGTGGGAATACCGGAAAAAATTAAAAAGGTAATCTTTGAAGAAGGTTTTTCATACGGTAAATCCGGTAATACGGGTTTGGGGCTTTTTATTGTAAAAAAATTAATGGAAATCTTTAACGGCAAAGTGGAGGTTTTGGATAATAAACCCAAAGGGACAATATTTAAATTGATATTTTTTAAATAATAAATCTCGGTTTTATAATAATATCTTTTACTGTTTTTGTAATGCGAAATTTCGGTTAACCCGATTTTTGCTACATTATCCTCATACACCATTCCCCATTATCATTATCCATTCTCCATTATCCATTCTCCATTATCAATTATCCATTATCAATTATCAATTATCAAACTTTGCTTGACATCAAATCACACTCAAAGGATTTGATTTCAAAATTAAAATTAAAACGGGAGTATTAACAGCGTGGAAAAGATAATAGTTACCAGTGCTTTGCCTTATGCAAACGGAAAACTTCATATAGGACATATTGCGGGAGCATATTTGCCTGCGGATATTTTTGTGAGATTTCACAAACTGAAAAAGGATGATGTGATATTTATCTGCGGAACCGACGAACACGGAGCGCCTATTTCCATAAAAGCGGAAGCGGAAGGAGTAACGCCGCAGGAAATTGTAAAAAGATATCATGACAGTATCAAAACCAGTTTCGAGCAAATGAAAATAGATTTTGATAATTTTTCGGGAACAGCAAGAAAACCGCATATAAAATTGGCTCAGGAATTTTTCTTAAATCTATATAACAACGGATATATCAATGAAAAGGTTTCTAAACAGTTCTATTGTGAGTACGACAAAAGATTTTTGCCCGACAGATATGTGGAAGGTATTTGTCCTTATTGCGGAGCAAAGGGAGCGCGTGGCGACCAATGTGATAATTGCGGCAAACTGATTGATGCCATTACTTTGGTGGAACCGAAGTGCAAACTTTGCGGACATACCCCGATAATAAAAGAAACCAAACATTGGTATCTGAAATTGCAAGCATTCGAAGAAAAATTAAAAAAATGGATAGATTCCAAAGATTATTGGAAAGAAAACGTAAAAAATTTTATTTCCGCTTGGTTGAAAGACGGTTTGATAGAAAGAGCGATTACCCGTGATATTGATTGGGGTGTACCTGTTCCGCTACCTGATGCCGAAGGCAAAGTGTTGTATGTTTGGTTCGATGCCCCTATCGGATATATCTCATCCACAATCGAGTGGTCCGAAAAAATAGGACAAAAAGATAAGTGGAAAGAATATTGGTTGGATAATAAAGCCAAGGTAATACATTTTTTAGGTAAAGATAATATTCCGTTTCATGC
>CAZUGB010000230.1:0-4516 GCA_964619925.1 uncultured Candidatus Cloacimonadota bacterium | reverse complement strand
CCCGACCGGGCGTCCGGACAGTATGGGCAACCATTTTCAGTGAAAACTTCGCCCACTACATACATCTGCGATGCCATTGCAAGTTGCACCGCAAGAAGCATGATAATCCATAAAAGGATTTTTTTTGAAGTCATACTTTTTCTCCTTCTTTTTTATTGGGTCTAAACTTTTTTTTATCATTTAATAACGGATAATTTTTTTACCGACTTTGTGTTGTTAGCTTTTAATACATAAAAATAAATTCCACTCGACACGGTTTTTCCTGCGTTATCTTTTAAATCCCATGCAATATCATAATTACCCGGATTTTTTGTTTGGTTTATCAAGGTTTTTACTTTTTGCCCTTTTATGTTGTATATTGTAAGCTCGGTTTTTGTATTTGATTTTAAAATCGAATATTTTATCTTTATGTTGTTATTTTTTGAAGTGGCAATATTAAAGGGATTTGGGTATGCGGGAAATAGTTTGGCAAACGAAGTAACGGCAATGGAATTTTCATTGGAAGAAGAGGAAGTGGAATAATAAAACGGTACTTGATAATTGATATTTGTGCCGGGTACACTTACATTAAAGTGATAGGTTGCTTCACCGTCCGATGATGGCATAATAACCACATGAAAATCATGATAAGCATTATCGGAGCCTGCGGGAGGCAAAGTAACTTCGGCTGTTCCCATATAGCAATTGCTGTGGTCACAGAAGCTAATAGACCAACCATCGGGTGCGCTATCAAACTCCACATTCACATTTATTGTAGTTTCGTCTCCGAAGTTGATTACGGAAAAATATTCGCCTTGAAACATATAGTATTCGTCTTCGGGGTCATAATTGCTATCCCAAGTATTGGGGCTAAAAGGAACCATCACTCTAACTTTTGGATTTGGTTGGGGATATGTGGATACGGATTGCAAAATCGTATGATCGGGTAATTGGATAAATGAGACGGCATAAAGATTTGCCTGATTGTAATCGGCGCTAACCACAAGAGTTTTGTTGTAAGTAACTTCTTCGCCTACGGATTGATTTTGCAAATTGCTCTTGGTGATATATCTTACCACTCTGGTGTGAAGTTCGGTAAGGTCGTTTTCTACCAGTGCAAAACGAATGATAGCATCGGTCAAATCGGTATCGGTATTCAATAATGTAACTCCTACGGAAAGTTCACCTGTTGCGGGGTCAAAAGAGATGATGCGCATTTTAAAGGGTGAAGCTTCAAAATAATGCGGAGTAACAGCGTTCATGTAAGCCGAGCCGTCTTCCACCTCCGAACCGCTTCCGGGAACATTAATCGTTCCGTTAAAAAAAGCCTGCGGTGTAAAGGTAACTCCATAATAATCAAATACGGGTTCCACGGTTTCCGAACCATATTCGCCGCCACCTTCCGAAGAATAATAGCGAATGCTGTTAAATTCGGAGTAATCATAATTGTTGTGAACAATTTCCATGCCTGCATAAGCAGAGGGACAATTTGTGCATTGCGTTGTAGTAAAGAGTTCTGCCAATGTATTTTTGGGCCAAGCTGTTAATTGGGCAAAAAGCATTGATACGGTTGTTAGAATAAAAAACAAAACAAATAATTTTTTCATAGCAACTCCCTTAAATTATATTATTTTTAAAAATTTGTCGAAATATTTAATTTTATTCCCGAGAATTGGGATTGATATTTACAAACTCCGTTTCTACAAACCTTGCCACCCTTTTCTTTACCCACAAATAATGTTAATTCGGAATTTTGAAAAAGTGGTGTTTTTAATTCCGTTCCTATCCAGAGACTACTTTTCATTATATTGCTATCCGAGTAGAATGGATAAAGAAAAATAAAAGAAATCGATTTGGAATTATAAGAAAAATCCGTTTGGATGGAAGGTAGATTTTCAGTTGATTCTTCTTCTACATGAACTTTTTTTCGTATTTTATATTGAGATTTGATATGAACCGAAATATCGTTTAGGGTTGTATCGTAAGAAATAACGGGTGTGGTATCTTTTGTCCATTCTTTAATAGGTTCTTCATAGCGTTCGGTATTGGAAAATTCAAAAAGCAAAGTTCTATTGCCGAACAGATGTTCGTATTTAAGATAGGTATCGCTAAGTTTTATGGTTTTATCGTTGTTCCACGCTTCGGAATAATTAACCAAAAAAGTGTTATTTTCATTAGGCAAAAATCTGATTTCAGACAAAAATCCTTCTTCGTCTTTTCCCGCTTTCATATTTTCCGATAACGGTTCATCACTATGATTTAATCTCGGAGGATCATTTACATAAATATCAAAATCGTCATAATTTTTATATCCGAAGCTAAGCGTAAATTTTTTTAGATAAATATTTGCTGTTCCGAATAATGCCAAACCTTCTTTAACGGGTTTAAATTCATTTAACGAAGCGTCTTCTTTTAATTTGTCGGCTTCGAGGTTTAATTCAATTATATCGTTATTAAAACCGAATCTTGTACCGACGATATTGTATTGGGAAAAGTTATTATCCAAAGTGTGTTTTTTTCGGTATGTTAAGGCGGAAATCCCTGTGTTGAATTGTCCCGATGTTTTATCCAAATCCAATCCGTAAACCACATCATAACTATTTTTATCTTTGTCGTTATTTACCAATCCGTAAATTGCTTTAAGATTGTAAGATTTATAATTTATGTTCATTTGAGAACCGGTAATTCTGGTATCAATGTCAAAATCTTTGTCGTAAACCGTGCTTAATAAAATACCGTTTCCGAAAGTTTCTTCATACAATCCGCCCAAAACAAATAGGTTTTCCGATTCAAAACTTAGGTATCTTTCCGCCCATTTATAAGATAAATCTTGCAGAGATAAATATTGGTTGTTAATGAAATTATTATATTGTGGCATCTTGGCGATAAATTTCATCCCGTATGCAAATTTACCGTATGACATATTAAAACCGAATTCGTCATCAAAGTAGGTGTTCAAAGAGTCTTTTCTAACTTTGTATATAAAGTTCAAATCATTGTTTCCGTTTATATAGAGATTATTTTGTGCCATAAGGCTTGTTAAAAATATTAGAAAAATCAGTGAGAAAATAAATTTTTTCATTCCTTTATCCTCGTTTATTTATGATTTATATCGTTATTGATTTTTTTCTTTGATGTTTTTGTGTCGATAGAAATAAGTTTTATTAAAGCATTTTCCAAAAGTTTTGTTGCATTTTTATCAAAGCCTTCGTGATGATAAACGATATTTCCGTTTTTGTCCAAAAGATATGTTTGCGGAATATTTCTGATGTTAAGTTTCTTTTGATAAGCTCCGTTTTTATCGAAAAGCGTGATAAATTTATATCTGTGAGATTTAACTTCTCGTTTTACCTGATTAAGTTTTCTTGCTTTGTCCACAGAAATGGCGATTACGGTAAGTTTATCTTCGTATTTTGTTTGCAATTTGGATAAATCGGGCAATTCTTTAAGACACGGTTCGCACCAAGTAGCCCAAAAATCTATGATGATAGGTCCTTTACCTAACATTTTATTTAATTCGTATGTTTTTCCGCTGAGATCTTGTAATTTGAAATTCATCATTTTTTGTGTTTTTAAAGTTTTTTCAGCCGAGAGCAAACCGAATATCAGTATAAACAAGGTTATAAAAAAGATTGTTTTTTTCATTATTTCTCCTTATTTTTCCATTTTTTATATTTATCAATATCATCTTGTAAAAGCATATAGGCAATATATAAAATTATCAAATCATCGCCCTGTCCGGCAAAAGGTATAAAATCGGGAATAAAATCCACGGGGAATATCAAATACAAAAGTGATAATATTATAGTTGCCAATCCCGTAGCGGATAGATCTTTGTATTCTCCTTTTAGATAATCATAAAGCATCCGGAATATTATTCCGAATTTGAAAAAGAATTTTTTCAATGTATATCCTCTTCGTAAACGTTATAAACTTTGCATGTATCGGGTGAGTAGGTATCGTCTATTCTTTGTATCCAAATAATTATTTGAGTATCATTGGGAATATTTTCGGGTAGATCCGCTATTGAAAAATCAAAAAATCCCGTTTGAGGGATAATTTCCGTTTCGGAATATGCAAAAACAACCTGTTTGCATAGCTCTCCGCTAAAGTTTGTTTTGTCGCTTACTTTTTCCACCAAAACCGCTTTTAATTTGAGGTTATCCAAATCGGTGTTAAGAAATTCTATTTTTATTCTACCGTTTAATTGCGTTTCCGATATTGAGTAGGATAAACTGTCCAAAAGTGCCGTTGCATCAATTTCGGCATAATGTTCTATTGTGTTTTCATATGTTTCCGCAGTATCTTCGTGATAATGATCCAAAATGGTTTGTCCCTGAAAAATGGCTTTGGGAACGCCGCTTAGGTTGTAGTATGAAAATAATTGTGAATTTACGGGTATTTCCAAAGGATCTGCCATGTAGTGATGATATTCCACATAAGAAAATTTATCACCAAGCTGAACTTTAAGCTCTTCCAACGCGGATTCAGCATAAGGACAATTTTGACATAATGTGCCGGTGAATAATTCCACCAA
>CAZUGB010000229.1:0-6061 GCA_964619925.1 uncultured Candidatus Cloacimonadota bacterium | reverse complement strand
AAATTTTATCTTTTTCACCTTTAACAAATAATTTCCATTCAATTTTTTGGCTACCCCTCTGTTTTACTTTATCCATTTCATATTCATAAAAGAAATATTTTAATCCGTTCCAATAGTAATATCCGCCCTCCTGTTTGAATTTTTTATCCAAAAATGTTTTGAAATATAGATAATTAAAATACTTAACGTTTGTATTGGCATCTTTAATAAAACAATATTCCATTCTTTTGTTTAATTTTTTTATAATTGATTCTATGGTTAATTTGTTCTCTACAAGTAGATGAGTATAACGGTAAAATTCTTTATTTCCATAATTTGACAAAGCTCTACATAGACGAAATGTTATAAAAATGAATCTTTCGATTGCTTTAAAAAGTTTAATTCTTTGCTGTTCGGTAATATCTTTTACAAAAAAAGAAGCGGCAATAAGAGGTCTAAAATATAAAATACCTATTCTATTCAACCTGTCAATCCAAAGTTTTTCATTATTGGTTAATGTTGTGCTTTTATCAAAAGGGTTAAATGTATTATACCAATGAACCGAAAAAGCTTTTAGATTATTAACATAGTCATATATTTCTTTCGGTGGTAGTTTAGGGTGAAGTTTTTTATTAATTTCTGCTTTATTATAAATGTTTTCGGGTGTAAATTGATACTCTAAGAGAAATTTGACATAATCATTTTCTTTTCTTTTTGAATCTTGAAAATACATAATACAATGTGCGATAAGAAAATCATCGTCATTTAACGGTTTTTCTTTGTTACGTCCGAGTTGATAATAAACTTCTTTCCAAGCATCATTGATTCTTTTTCTTAGTGTATTTTTTTCATCTTGTTTTAAAATATCTTCACTATATAATGTTGTTAAATAAATCAATCTGTTTTTAAGAAGTTCAAGATTAGATAATTTTTTTCCTCTATTATTCATGGTTTCAAAAGCGACAAATATATCAAAGTCATCATTTATTTCAAAGAAGTTGAACATTAGTTTTTGGGTAAGTTTCTTGAACAAGATATATATTTCGTTTAATCCGAAATCATTGTAGTAATTTACTAAATTTTCTTTAAAAAATCTTTTGGCATTTTCCAAATTTAATGTATAAACCGTTTCCAAAATTGTACCGCTATTGGGTTCATTAAAGATACGATGTTTTAAAAATTGAAAACTTGGATTATCAACTTCATAACCAAATTTATAAGTTTTTATAATAAATTGAGGTGGTTTTTTAATAACTATGTATTCTTCTCTGATTTGTCTTAAACTAAATGATCCCAAAAAAATCTCATCATCATTTTTGTTTTTATTCTCCGGAATTTCTTCTAATAATTCTATGATTGACTGTATGAAAATTACAAAGGTTGTTAATCTTTGCTGACCGTCAACAATATGGTACGGTTTAAAACCTCTATCTTCTATTAACCATTTTTCATTGTTCCATTTTTCCCAAATGGTTTTATCTAATTTTTTAAAAGATAAAAGCCCTGTATAGTTAATTCTATTGATTGGCAAATTAACAATATCTTCCCAAAAATCTTTTAATTGTCTTGTAGTCCAAGCATAACCCCTTTGATAATCGGGTACTTTAAAAATTCTATTTTTAAAAACATTGTTAAAAGAAATTAAATCATTCATTTTAAAATGATTATTTCCCCGTTTCTTTTTTAAAACACTAATGAGAGGTTCAAGTTAGTTAGCAAGAATTTGATACCAAAATCCAAAGAAACGCGAAAGTATGAGGTTTTAGATATTTTATAGCTATATCCTCCACCCAGCGATAAGTTTGGGAAAACAAACGTTTGAAGAGAACTTTCTCCCGTACTACCTCCGGGGGAAAAAGCTGTATTCTTTATAATGATGTCTAAACCGCTATTAATGCTATAGAAAAATCCTTTTCTTTCGGGATTTTTAAAGATATTGGTTAATAATCCTATCCCTCCACTCGAAACAAGAAGTATTGAATTTGCATGTAGATAAAAAATAGTTTCTTTATTAATGCTGCTATTTTCTTCTTGCGATGTATATCCATATCCTAAAGCGATGCCGGGCATAAAAGCGGGTGAAATATTTATGTAAAATAATTTTTGCTTTGCAAATCGAGTTTTCAATTTTTCTGTTTCCACGGTTAAAGTTTCTTCGTTGTTATTCGACGCGGTATATGCAAAAAGTTCCGACTCAAGATTAAAATTTCCTTTTTTGGCAAGAAGTGTAAAATTTTTATCCAAATTAAAAGTAACGGAATTTAGCATAACCAAGTTTAGCGATAATATGATTAAAGCCGCAAAAATCTTTTTCATAATATAGTCTCCTTGCAAATTTGATGTGTAAAAAATAAAAATCTTCTTTTTTTGGTCAAATAAATTTATAAAGAGTTTGATGTTTTTTATATGATTGGGAAAAAAGCTTCCGAAGTATCGTTGCCTCGGAAGCTTGGTAAATTGTTGCGTTAAGTGGCGAAAATAAAGGGAAAATTATAATATCTTTATTTAATCATAATTTTTTATTTTTAATACCTTTTTTACGGCTTTTTCCAATGTCATAACTTCAAAATCATATTCCTTGATGATATAAAGTATTTCCGTTAATTTGTCACGACTAACGGTGTATAGATTATCGGAGTTATCCCAAACGTCGTGGAAAAAGATTATGATGATAGGTTCCTTGTTTTCTATCGCTTCGTCTATTCTTTCTCGCAAATTTGTGTATGTAGTATTATTATGGACCTCTATGCCCCATAATCTATATCTTAAAAAGGGATTAACGTTAGGGAAATCTTGTGAAAATCTGATATTTTCGTAATATTCTCTTGCAATCGGTATTTGATCCGACCTCATTTGTCCGTAAGGTATTATAAAGGTGTCGGTATAAAAGCCGTGTGAAGCCAAAGTATCTTTACTTGCTTTCAATTCGTTTCTAAATTCTTCTTCGCTAAGTTCCATAAGGTGAGGATGGGATACGGAATGACTTGCAATTTCCCAATGATAAACTTCTTTCAGCGAATCCAGTTCCGCCCAAGTTACTACACCGGATACTTGATTTACCAGCGAGGTTATTACGCCGATAGTAGCGGGATAATTGAATTTTTTTAATATTGGCAAAGCTGTATCGTAGGTATTTTGTAGTCCGTCGTCAAAACCTATTACTACAATTGGTTTTGTTGTATTTCTTTCTTGAGTAATGGTTTTATTTTCGCAAGAAAAAATTGAAAAAAGAATAAAGGCCATAGCTAAATAAAATAAGGTTTTACTTTTCATAATTTGCATCTCCTAATATGTAATCCAGTGCTTCGTTTAAGTTCATAACATTAAGTTGATTATTTTTTATTAACGATAAAAATTCATCTAATTTTTCCGGTGTAATATCATCCATTTCGGATTGCTCTTCCTTCGAAATAGCATTGATATTAAAAATTAGAATGGGTTCTTTTTCTTTGATAGATAGGTTAATTCTTTGCATTATATCGTCGTTTGTTGTATTTTGCAGAATACTAAATGACCAAAGATTTGTTCTAAGCAAAGGATTGCAATTTAGTTCATCTTTTTTTAATCTTATATTTTTATAATATTCGTTTATCAAAGGAATTTGCCTTTCCTGAATTGTGCCGTAGGGAATAATAAAAGTATTAACTTGTAAACCGAAATATTCTAATGTTTGTTTGCTTTCTTCCAGTTTATTTTTTAAATGATTGTCCCAAACAGGAATTAAATCTTCTTTTCTTGTGGAACCGCTGGCGATTTCCCATTTATATTCATCTTGAAGTTTTCTTAATAAATCGGGTTTAAGATAACCGGTTTGTTCTATCGAATCGGTTGTAACAGCCAAAGTGGCATTAAAATTGTATTTGTTAAAAATTTTTAGTGCATTATTATAAATGTCACTATTAGCCGTGTCTATTGTAATTACAGCTATCGGTTTTGCTTTTTCGGAAGGAGCAACATTTTTTCCCGCATTACAGGAAATTATAAAAAATGCGATTAGAAAGATTAAAGCTTTGCCGATATTTAAAATTTTCTTTTTGTTCATAATATCTCCTCAAAATATATTTATTCTAATATTTTTAAAATAATTTTTGCTTCCTCTAATCATTAATACGAAATATTTAAAAAAGCTGAGTTCTCTACGATATAAAGGATATTTTTTTACTGCAAATAAAAAATCCAAAATGTATGACCATTTGCCGTAAGTTCTGGCAAAAACGGCTCCTCTTGAAAAAATAGTGTTAGCATCCAATTTGTCGCCACTACTTACGGGAGGATGAATCAAAATCGGAATTGGTAGAAAATAACATCTTAAATTGTTTTTTATGGAATCAGCAATAAAGATAAAATCTTCACCGAGAGGATATATATCTGAACCCGGTCCGAATTTCTCATCGAATTTTAAATTTTTTTCTTTAATTTTTTTTACTCGAAATGCCATCTCCACAGTTCCGGTTGCGGTTATCGATTTTAAATTATGTCTAATTTTTCGGGAGGGATATCTTTTAAAATCTTTTCCGTCCGGTTTTAAAATTTTAAATGTAATAATATCCGCATCGGGATTATTTTTAAAGGAATTCATAATATTAATAAAAGTATCCGGAAAATAAGTAACGTCATCGTCGGAACAAAGAGCAATTCCGTCGGTTACATATTGTAAGGCATTATTTCTATTTTTTGCAACTCCTTTTGATGAAATCGTCGAATAGATAACATCCTCTCGTTTTTTTATATCTTCAATCACATTTTTTGTGGATTGATTTAACGGCTTTGTTATTTGATGACTGATAACATAACGAACAAATTCTGTCGGTTCCATTAGGACATTTCTCAGATTATAAGCTCTGTCGTTATATGTTACTATCAAAACATTAAGAGTATCATTTTTGCCGTATTTCAATTTTTTATCATTCATTTAATATTCCTGTTTATTTTATCAAAAGCTCCTTTTTAATAATTAATGTTTTGTTGTTTTTTTCAAGTTTAAAAAGATATAAACCGTTGGAAACTTTTCTACCTTGTTTATTGGTTCCGTTCCATAAAATTTTATGACTTCCTTTTGACAAATTATCTTTAATTAAAGTTTTAACTTTTTCTCCTTTTAAATTATAGATAGATAACCTGATATAGGAATTGTTAGGAATATAAAATTCGATGTTTATTTTTTGTTTTGAACTGTTGTTCATATAGGGATTCGGATAAATTTTCATCTTTGTTTTGTCGGCAGGAGGGATATTATTTTCATTATAGTCCAAAATGCTATTTGCTCTTCCGGGAGTACCGTGTCCCATTGATGCTCCCCAGTTTTCCGCCAAAGAATTATCCGACATAGGATCCTTTAATTCCAAAGTTGCTCCTCCTCCGTCCGCTTCGTTTGGCCATTCACCGCTGTCATCATATTGAACGGAATCGATAAGATCATTTTCCGAATTAAAAATTCGTATTAATTCACCGCTACCGCTTAACCCGAAATTAAAATCTCCGATATAATTATCAACATCGGGAAATAACTCGGAAAAGTCTTGGGAATCTTTGCACAAAACAAGAAATTGATTTGCCGCTAATATCGTATTTGCGGGAATAACAAATGAGTGATCATCATTTTCATCTTTAAATACCCACCCCGAAAGATCAATATCGGAATTTGAAGTGTTATAAAGTTCTATCCAATCTCCGGGATTAAAATCTTCCGCGGAATGATAGTTTATTTCATTTATTACGATAGTACCGTTAAAAGCGTTTTCTTGAAATAATGCTGTGATTTCTTTATCTTCCGTTAAATTAAAGGATACTGTTATCTCGTTTGCATCAAGACCTTCCCAACCTACAAAATTATATCCGTCATTCGGAATTGCCGTGATGGAAACCGGTATATCTTCAAAGTATTCACCGGTCCAAGGATAGTTGTCGGGAATAACCGTATTTATTTTGATACATCCGCCGTTTTCCGAATTTACCGAAAGAGTTATATTATGTCTATCGCCTAAATTAAAAAAAGATTGGATATAATTTTTCATTAATGGAGTTCTATGTATGGCATAATTCCTTAAATACTCAACTCTTGCATTCCAGTCTCCTATATAGT
>CAZUGB010000228.1:0-3194 GCA_964619925.1 uncultured Candidatus Cloacimonadota bacterium | reverse complement strand
GGGGAAAACATCAATTATCAGTCTTCTTTCGGCTCTGTATCCATATCAAAAAGGGAAAATTTTAATAGACGACAAGGAATTAAAAGAATATTCTCTTTCGGATCTGAGAAAAAATATAGGTATAGTACAACAGGATGTTTTCTTATTTTCGGGAACCATTCGCGATAATATCGCATTGGATAAAAAAATAGATGATGAAAAATTGATAGAAATTTGCAAATATGTAAACGTTTGGAATTTTATAGAGAGTTTACCTAATAAATTGGATGAGCCTGTAATGGAGCGAGGTTCCACTTTTAGTGTGGGGCAAAGACAACTAATCACATTTGCCAGAGTTTTGGCTTATGATCCCGCTATTTTCGTTTTGGACGAAGCTACTTCGAATATTGATACCGAAACCGAACTTCTTATTCAAGATGCCTTGAAAAAGGTTATCAGGAATAGAACTTCCATTATAATCGCTCACAGACTTTCCACAATTCAACATGTAGATAGAATAATAGTGATGCACAAAGGTAAAATTGTGGAAACAGGTAATCATTTTGAACTTTTGGAAAAGAAAGGTTTGTATTATGATTTGTATCGTCTTCAATATCAATAAAATAAAATTAAGAGGTTTTTATGTTAACTAGTAATGAAATAAGAAGTCAATTTATAGAATTTTTTAAGGAGAAGGATCACAAAGTGGTAAAATCTGCACCGGTTATACCTAATGATGATCCTACACTATTATTTACAAATGCCGGAATGAATCAGTTCAAAAGAATATTTATGGGCGAAGAAAAACCTTCGTTCAAAAGAGCGGTGGATTCTCAAAAATGTATTCGAGCCGGCGGAAAACACAATGATTTGGAAGAAGTGGGAAAAGACGGCTATCATCACACGTTTTTTGAAATGCTAGGTAATTGGTCGTTTGATGATTATTATAAAAAAGAAGCCATAATTTGGGCGTGGGAATTGGTTACCAAAGTTTGGAAAATACCCAAAGAAAAACTATATGCCACCGTTCATAAATCCGATAAGGAAGCTTATGATATTTGGAAAGAATTTACCGATATTGACAATTCGCATATTGAATATCACGGAGATAAAGATAATTTCTGGGAAATGGGGGATACCGGACCTTGCGGACCTTGTTCCGAAATACATATTGATAGGGGAGAGGAATTTTGCAATTTAAAACAAGATAAAAACCATAAATGCAAAGTAAACGGCGATTGCAATAGATTTATCGAATTGTGGAATTTGGTTTTTATCCAATATTACAGAGATGAAAACGGAACATTACATCCTTTGGACAAAAAATATGTGGATACCGGAGCAGGATTGGAAAGGATAACCCAAATTTTACAAGGTGTAAAATCCAATTACGATACGGATTTATTTCAGCCGTTAATAAAGAAAATAGAAGATATCAGCGGCATAGAATACAATGATAACGAAAAAGGCACACCGCATCGGGTAATATCCGATCATATAAGAGCATTATCTTTTGCCATAGCGGACGGCGGAATGCCTTCAAACGAAGGTAGGGGATATGTGTTAAGAAGAATTTTACGTCGAGCCGCAAGATTCGGTAGAGTGCTTAATTTAAAAGAACCGTTTTTATACAAACTTGTGGATGTTCTTGCGGATACTATGGGAAAACACTATTCCGAATTAAACGAAAGAAAAGAACATATCAAAATGATTATCAAAGCGGAAGAAGAAAGATTTAATCTTACTCTGGATAAAGGATTGGAAAAATTTGAAGAGATACTAAAAAAATCAAAAGATGTTATTAACGGTAAAGATGCTTTTCTATTATACGATACCTACGGTTTCCCATTGGATCTGACCAAAATTTTAGCGGAAGAACACTCTTTGAAATTGGACGAAGAAACATTTTATAAAGAAATGGAAAAACAAAGAGAACGAGCCAGAAAATCGGCAAAATTCAAAATGAATACAAATGATATTGATTGGATAGTTTTTGATGAACCTCAAAAAACGGAATTTGTCGGCTACAATGAATATGAAACGACCGTAAGGATAAAAAAATATTTTATTGATGATAAAAATAATCTTATCTTGGTATTGAATAAAACCCCTTTCTATGCGGAATCTGGCGGACAGGTAGCGGATACGGGAACGATAACAACCGAAAATACAAAAATCACGGTTACGGATGTTCAAAAATCCGGCGAATTATTTTTGCATTATGCTCATTTGGATTTCGGTGAAATTACGGATGTTGATTATTTGGCAAAAATTGATGTGGAAAAACGTAAAAGCACCGCTCGAAATCACACGGCGGCACATCTTTTGCAAGCGGCTTTAAGAGAAGTTTTAGGTAAACATGTTCAACAAAAAGGTTCTTTTGTTAGTTCGGCACATTTGCGATTTGATTTTACTCATTTTAAGCAGGTGAGTAAAAGAGAATTGGATATCATCGAGAAAACAGTTAATGAAAAAGTGCGAGAGTGCATTAAGGTGAAAACGGAAGAAAAACCGATAGAAGAAGCAAAAAAAGAAGGAGCTATCGCTTTGTTCGGTGAAAAATACGGTGATATTGTTCGAGTGGTAAAAATTGATGATTTTTCAATAGAATTTTGCGGAGGAACTCATTTGAATTACACCGGCGAAATAGGGCTGTTTAAAATAACCGCAGAATCTTCCATTGCCGCAGGCATTAGAAGAATAGAAGTAATCACCGGTGAACAGGCGGAACTCTATGTAAAAAATCTTGAAAATACATTGGACGAAAGTGCAAGACTTTTAAAAACTTTCCCGAATGAACTTTTGGAAAAAATCAATAAATTGGTTTCGGAAAATAAAGAATTAAAAAGAAACTTGGATAATTTGAAAGAAAAATTAAAAAAATCGGAAATTGATGAACTTTTGAATAATCTGCATGAACTATCCGACGGTACGAAATTGTTAAAATTAAAAATAGATGCCGAAAATGCCGGCGAATTAAGAAAGTTGGGCGACTTGTTAAAACAAAAAATAAAAAGCGGTATAGCCGTGATAATGTCGGCAATCAACGGTAAGGTTTCTATTCTGGTGGTAGTAACAAATGATAAAACCGATAAGTATCACGCCGGTAAAATAGCATCAAAGGTAGCATCTCTGGTTGACGGAAAAGGCGGAGGAAGACCGGATATGGCAATGGCAGGCGGAAAATCGGTTGATAAAATAAACCAAGCTTTAAA
>CAZUGB010000227.1:0-14774 GCA_964619925.1 uncultured Candidatus Cloacimonadota bacterium | reverse complement strand
ATTTGTTTATAATGACCGAACCGTTAAAGTTATCAATGGAAAGTTCTTTTTTCTTTTTTATTTTAAGTGATTTTGATATTTCTTCTTTATACATATCCGAACTTATAGGCCCGGTAATTGAAAAAGCACCCATTTGTTTGGAAACTTCTCTAAAATTTTGTTGATTAATAATTTTGGTTACGTTTTTTCCAATATCTTTTAATGATAAATCCATAATAAAGCCCGTAAAACCGGTAATTGTTTTTGCTAATAATTTTGCCCAAAAACCATGATAATCTTTTATGTCATCATCGTCATCTTTTATGAAAATACCATGATCGTTAATTTTTACTACTTGATCTTCATCATGCACATAAATGCCTTTACTCCCAACGCTTATAATGTTCTTATTATCTGCATCAAAGACTTTTATAGTGCCATTTTTTATGACCAACTTTTGATCATCGGTAATTTGTGCGGTAATGCTGTTTTGGTCGAATTTGCACAATTTGTTGTTTTCGATAAATGTTCGATAGGTTTTATTCTTGGGTAAATAAAGAGATATTTTCGCTTCGCTTTTTGGCGTTTTGGATATGAATTTGATTTTATCGTGATCTATTTTTACTTTCACATTAAAGCTATCGGAATTTACTTCGTATTTAATATCCGAATCATTGATAAACTTAATCTTTTTTAGCTTTACATTTTTGAATGATAATGTAACCACCGACGAAGAACACTTAACCTTTTCGGTTTTACCCCACAATAAGGCATTTCCCAAAATAACACCTAATAGTAGCATTATAACAGCTAACTTTTTCATTTTTGACCTCCGTTATATTTTTATTTCTTTTGATTTATAAATAAATGTGGAAACAACAAAAAGAATTGAGCTTACAATAATTTGGTAAATCGTTTGCATATTCCACAAAATCAATTTCCAATTGGCATGAACCAATTTGTTTAATTCTCCCAAAGTTGTATCGGGCTCTATTTTTGTTTTTTCACTTATAAAAAGAATTTTTCCGATCAATGATAGAGGTAACGGGATATGTAGGTTGAAAAATGAATTTACGATTATCAAAAAGATTTGTATTGCCAAAAGCACGCTGATTCCCGTTAGAAACGCTTTGTCTTTGAATATCGCGGATGCAAAAAACGTTAAAGCTCCTATCACCAATATAGCCTTCATATATACGATAATACCTTGTACCAAAGCCGAAAATGCCATATGCGGTACAAATTGATGCCAAAAAATTAGCGCCGAATTGATAACAATAAAGTTCGCCAATGAAATAATGAGGAATATTACCCAACCGCCTACAATAGCCACGGTGAATTTTGATAACGATTTTAACCAGATAGAAACCGGTTGCGTTCTGTGGAATAATTCGTAATTTCTTCTGAAATCTTCATTCAAAGCGCTTTGTGATACTGTGATGGTTGCTAATAATGATAAAAGCCCCGAGGCGATAATTGAAACAAAATTTACCATATAATTTATCATCGGGGATAGTTTGTCAACTTCGTCGGCATGGATGTTTATCATGCTGTTCCAATAAAATTTTCCCGTAACAATCGGATAAATGGAAAAAACTGCCATAAGACCGTAAAATCCAATCAAAATCCAAACCGGAAGAAGCAATTGCTTTTTCCAAATGTAAAAATCCTTTTTAATCAATGCCAAAAATTTATTCATTTGAGCCTCCTACAATAGCTAAAAACAAATCGGATAATTGAGGTTTGAAATATTTCGCTCCTTCTATTTCCGGTTTGCCTTCCACCAAAGCTTCTATGTTTGCAATAGATTTATTTATCAACAAAGGATTATGTTTTTGAATTGTATCAATCTCCGATTTGGGTAATTGCACAATACTATATCGTTCTTTTAAGTTTTCTATCTCATCGAAAAGTATGATTTTGCCTCTGTCGATAAAAATAATGTCCGAAAGAATATGCTCCACTTCTTCAACTTGATGTGTGGAAATCATTATGGTTTTGTTCTCATCGTAAAAATCTCCCAAAATAGTATTGAAAAATTCTTTTCTAAATGCAATATCCAAACCTAAGGTAGGTTCGTCCAAAAGAAGCAATTGAACTTTTAGGGAAAGTATCAAAAGCAGATATAATTTTGTTTTCATACCTTTGGAAATTTTTTTTATTTTCTTTTTATACGGTAATTCGCTAATTGCCAAAAGTTTTTTTGCTTTTTCGTCATCCCAAGTGTCATTTAAATTTTTTACATAATTGATAGTTTGTTCCACTGTCAAACGGTCGTCAAGACTATTAACATCGGGGATAAAACCTATGTAATTAAATATTTTTTCTTTGTAGTCCTTTATTTCTTTTCCGAATAATTTTACATTTCCCTGATATTTCAAAAATCCTAATATACTTCGTAGCAAAGTGGATTTTCCTGCACCGTTTTTTCCTAATAATCCCACGATTTGTCCTTTTTTCAGCTCGAAACTCACATTATCAAGAGCCTTGAATTTGCCGTAATATTTTGTGAGATTATTCACGCTCAATACAACATCATAATCTTGCATCTATTCCTCCGTATCGGTATAAATTTTTTTTATCTCTTGCAACATTTCATCAAAATCAATTCCCAATTTTTTACCTCGATTTACACATTTTTTCAGCTCGGTAGTTTTGTAATATTTCAAGGCATAATTTCTTAACTTGTGTGCGGCGCCGCTTTTAACGAATAAACCAATGCCTCTTTTTTTATACAAAATACCCTCGTTTACCAAATCCGTAACCGCTCGCGAAACAGTATTAGGATTGATACGATATTCTTTTGCCATAACCCTAATGGAAGGGATGGCTTCTTCTTCTTTTAGCGCTCCCGTGATAATCTGCTCTTTCAATTCTCTTTCGATTTGCAGGAATAAGGGAATTTCTTCGTTGAACTTCATAATTCCTCCTGTGTATTACTGTACTACTTTTCTAATACACTGGTTCAGTTGTCAAGATTTTTTTTCAAAAAAATAAAAAAATAATTTGGTTTTGCACATATGTGCATTATAATATCTTCTGAAATGAAAATAAGGAGGTTGAAATGCCAAGACCAAAAAAGCAAAGAACCGTGTTTAAACCGCCACTTTTCGATAGATTTAAACCGGCGGGAATAAGAGGTTCGGTTTTACAAAGAATTGATCTTACCATAGATGAATATGAAGCCATAAGATTGGCTGATTATCTTGGCTACAACCACCTTGAATCATCAAAAATAATGAATATTTCACGCTCCACATTTTCCAGATTGGTGGATAATGCCAGACACAAGGTTGCGGAATTTTTAATGGAAGGCAAAGAGCTTTTTATTGTGGGCGGAAATTTTAGATTTGCAAGAAGGTTGGCAAAATGTCTCGATTGCGGACAGATATATGATTTAGACGAGTATAGGGGGTGTCCGAACTGCTCCTCCCAAAGATTTATTCCTTTGGAAGAATCTTTCGGGAGAGGAGCGGGGAGGAGACACCGAAATAGAGGAAATCACGGAAAAAGGGGGTAGAATGCCACGAAGAGACGGAACAGGACCCGACGGAAAGGGACCGAGAACAGGCAGAGGTAGAGGAAATTGCTCCGATAGAAAACCAAGTAGAAGGAGGTAATTATGCCAAGAGGCGACGGAACAGGACCAAACGGATTAGGTCCAAGAACAGGTAGAGGACTCGGTTATTGCAATGGCTACAATTCACCCGGTTTTACAAGAGGTGGATTTGGAAGAGGTTATGGTAGAGGATACGGTTTTGGCAGAGGTTATCGTTGGGGATATCAAGGTGGATATTATCCTCCTCCAACGGCGGAAGTCTCACCGGTATCCGAAAAAACCTTATTGGAAAACGAAATTCGTGTGCTTAATGACCAATTGAAAGCTTTGCAAAAGAGATTGGACGAAATTAGTTCGGAAAAAACCGAGTAGTAACGCAAAAGGCGGGTTGATGATGCCCGCCTTTTTTTAAACGGAGGTTCAAGGTGAGAAGAAGAAGATTTAGAGGCGGATTTAATACAAAAGATAATAATTCGGCTACCCGAAAAGGCGGATTTACTTCCGATATGTTAAAAGGTTTGTTATGGCAAGCTACCGGATTTATTATTAATGATTTAAGAAAACCCAACAGTAAAATAAAAGGTTTGATCTCAAAAATTATTCCCAAAGTGAAATATGACGATACAAAAGAGATTAAAAATGCAAAATATACGGTTTTGGAAGACAAACAAAAAGAAATCAAAAAGGAGGTAACATAAAATGAACGGTAGAGGTATGGGATTAGGAAACGGAAAAGGTTTAGGCAGAGGTGGAGGACGCGGAAGAAACAACGGCGGTGGTTTCGGTCCTAACGGAATGTGCGAATGTCCTAAATGTCATACAAAAGTTGCTCATCAAAGAGGAATTCCTTGCACGGAAATTATGTGTCCGAATTGTGGCAACAGAATGGTGAGAGAAGATTTGTTACACAAAAATAAGTAAGGAAAAAAGAATAATGAAAATATCAATAGCAAGCGGAAAGGGTGGAACGGGAAAAACAACTCTTTCCACCAATCTTTCCGATTTCTTATCAAAGAAATACAAAACCGTTTTGGTTGATTTGGATGTGGAAGAGCCTAATTCCGGACTTTTTTCAAAGGTGATTTGGTTCATAAGGAAGACAAAAACAAAATGATTCCCGAATGGATAAAGGATGAATGTATCTTTTGCGGGGTTTGTCAAAAAGTTTGTAATTTCAATGCGATAATTCAAATTCCGAATAGAATAATGGTTTTTCCCGAGCTTTGTCATGGATGTTATGCCTGTTCGGAATTGTGTCCCACAAAAGCATTGCCCATGAAACCTAAAAAAATGGGAGAATTAACGGAATATAAAAAAGATAATTTGGTCTTTATAGAAAGCAGATTGATAATAGGCGAAGAGCAAGCCGTCCCTTTAATTGCACAAACGATTGATTATGTGGAAAAAAAGTTTTCGGAAGCGGATTTTTATATTTTTGATGCACCCCCGGGAACATCCTGTCCCGTAATAGAAGCCACAAAAGACGCCGATTTGGTGATTTTGGTAACCGAGCCTACACCCTTTGGCTATCATGATCTTACTTTGGCGGTGGAAACAATGCAAGAATTGAAAAAAGACTTTGCGGTGGTGATAAATCGATACGGAATAGGAGATGAAAAAGTGGAAGATTATTGTGCAAAGCTTAACATACCGATTATCGCAAAGCTTCCGTATTCAAAAAAAGCGGCTGAGTTGTATTCCGAGGGTAATTTGTTGTATGAAAATATTCCCGAAATAAAAAAGGAATTGGAAAACATCGAAAATTTTTTGATAAAAGGTAAAAAATGAAAGAAATAGTGATAATATCAGGAAAAGGCGGAACGGGAAAAACTTCCGTAACGGCATCATTTGCTTATCTTGCAAGAAAGGATTGTGTTTTAGCCGATTGTGATGTGGATGCGGCGGATATGCATCTTTTGATGGAACCCGATTTTGCTTATAAAGAAGTGTTTTATAGCGGAGAAGTTGCCGAGATTAATCAGGAAAAGTGTATTAAGTGCGGAAATTGTAAAAATGTATGTAGATTTAATGCGATAGATATTATCGATCATAAATATGTGGTCAATGAGCTTAATTGTGAAGGTTGCGGGTATTGTCCGCGAGTTTGTCCCACTGATGCCATTATTATGAAAAAAATGATTTCGGGAGACTTGTATCATTCCACCACCAGATTAAATTTTCCTATGGTTCACGCCAAATTGAAAATCGGCTCGGATAATTCGGGTAAATTGGTAACCAAAGTGAAAAACGATGCCAAAAAAATAGCAAAAGATTTAGATAAAAAATATATAATCGTGGACGGTTCGCCCGGAGTAGGTTGTCCTGTGGTATCGTCATTATCCGGTGCCAATTATGTGGTTTTGGTTACCGAACCCACCGTATCGGGGCTTCACGATTTGAAAAGAGTGTATCAATTGGTAAAAAAATTCGGTATCAAAGCGGCTTGTATCATCAATAAATATGACATAAATAAAAAAATATCCGAAGAAATAAAAAAATATCTTTCCGAAAATGACATATATTTTCTTTCGGAACTTCCGTTTGATGATGACTTTACAAAAGCTATGATAAATAAAAAAACGGTTGTGGAATATTCGCAAGGTAATATAAAAGACAAAATTGTAGATAGTTGGAAAAAAATATTGGAAAAAATAGGAGATTAATTATGAAAATCGCATTTACTGCAAAAGGAGAAAGTTGGGATTCAATGATAGATCCCAGATTCGGAAGAACGGAATACATCGTGATATACGATGAAGAAAATGACAAATTAACAGGCTACGACAACACATTAACCACAGAAGTGGCACACGGCGCAGGTCCGAAAACAGCTCAAATTATTTTTGATTTGAATGCCGATGTTATCATCACGGGAAACGGTCCCGGTGAAAAGGCTTATGAAGTTTTGCAAAATAGCAATGTAAAAATCTTTACCGGTGCGGCAAATATGACATTAAAAGAAGCCTATGATGCTTACAAAGCCGGCAAATTAACCGATTTCGGAGGAGAGACGGAATAAAAACCGTCTCTTTTTTTTATGAAAGAAAATTTTATTATGGCCATCGCTACTAATGACGGGAAACATTTTATAAAAGATCATTTCGGAGATGCAAAATATTTTCAATTGTATTCTCTGGGTAGTGATTTGGTTACTTATCTTGATAGGATAGAAAATAATAGCGAGGAAGAAAAAAAACACGCTGATCCCAAAAAAGCGAAGTCGATTTCTCAAATTTTAAATAAAAAATCGGTAACGGTTTTGGTGGGGAACGCTTTTGGCGGAAACATTGTTCGAATGAAAAGGAAATTCGTTTGTATCAAGTGTTCATATTCGGAAATAGCCAATGTTTTTCCGTTATTATTAGATAATTTTGATAAGATACAAGCCGAATGGGAAAAAGGAGAGGAAAGAGATTTCATCGTTTTATGAAAAATAAAAAAGGTTTTGAAACATTAAACGTAATCACGGTAGCATTGTCGCATTTGGTTCACGACACGTTTTCTTCGTTTTTAGCGCCCATGTTGCCGTTACTAATAAAAAATTTGGGATTATCGATGTTTCAAGCCGGTTTTTTGGATTTTGTTCGAAAAATTCCTTCGCTCTTCAATCCGTTTCTGGGTTTGCTTGCCGATAGGTTCAGCGTTAAATATTTTTTGATAATTGCCCCTGCCATAACATCAATTACAATGAGCTTATTAGGATTAACCGATAGTTTTTGGGTATTGGTTCTTTTGGTTTTTGTAGCCGGATTAAGTTCTAGTATTTTTCATGTTCCGGCGCCGGTAATCGTAAAAAAATTTTCCGGTAACAAATTGGGGATGGGGTTAAGTTGGTATCAGGTAGGAGGAGAGTTAGCCCGAACCATAGGTCCTTTGATAATAATCGGTGCAATTAGTTTGTGGGGTTTAAAGGGAACTTGGCGATTGATGATTTTCGGTTTATTGGCTTCGGGTTTTTTGTTTGTAAAAATAAGAAATACAAAGATAGAAACCAACGCAAAAAAGGATAACAAAAAAGTTAAACATACATTAAAAAAATACGCCCCTCTTTTTATTTCCATTACGGGAATAGTATTATTTCGATCAGCTATGAAAGCGGCGTTATCAACCTTTTTGCCGGTTTATATCACATCAAAAGGTCAATCGCTGTGGTTTAGCGGAATTTCTCTTTCGGTTTTTCAATTTGCAGGCACATTCGGAACGCTTTTTTTAGGAAGTATTTCCGATAAGATAAGCAGAAAGACTATCTTGATATTCATTTCCGCTATCAATCCGATTTTGATGTTTCTTTTTATTGTTAGCAAAGGGATTTTTTTATTTCCGATATTGTTGATAACAGGTTTCGTTTTATTAGGAAGCACACCGATTATTTTGGCAATGGTTCAGGAATTCGGCTCGGATAATTTGGCATTTGTTAATGGTATTTATATGACTATCGGTTTTGTTACCAGCTCGATAATGGTACTTTTTATAGGATTTTTGTCTGATAAAATCGGGATTTTTTTAACGTATAGAATTACGGCATTATTAGCTTTGGGCGCCATTCCCTTTGCTATTTTATTGCCTAAAACGTCCAAAAAAGAAAATGAAAGATAAATACGGTTTTTTACTTGTAAACAAACCTGTGGGATTATCATCTTTTGATGTAATACGAAAAATACGAAAAATAAGCGGAATAAAAAAAATCGGTCATAGCGGCACATTGGATCCGTTTGCTTCGGGATTGCTTATTTTGTGCATAGGAAAAGCCACACGCTTATGTTCGTTTTTGATATCCGACACAAAAGAATATATCGCAAAGATAAAATTAGGCATAAAAACTGATACGGGAGATATAACGGGTAAAATAATTGAACAATCAAAGATAACCATACCCTCGGATAAGTTAATAAATGAAGCCGCAAAAAAAATGCTACTGCTCAAAGAACATATCCCGCCCAAATTTTCGGCAAAGAAAATAAACGGTCAAAGAGCGTATTTGCTGGCTCGCCAAGAAAAAGAATTTCAAATACATAGCACACCGATAAAAATATATTCATTTGAAGTATTAGCAATGCAAGATGATACGATAACCTATAAAACCAAAGTTAGTAAAGGTACGTATATCAGAACGTTATCGGAAATATTCGCCTCTTATCTTAATACAATTGCCACTACCGTGGATTTGAATAGAATTAAAATCGGCAATGTTGATATAAACCAAGCCGTTGAATTATCAAAAATAGAAAAGGATGATTTTGTAAACCTTATACAAACGCCGGAAAAAATATTAAAAAATTATTTCGGATACTTTCTTAACGAAAATGAATTATTATATTTTAAAAACGGTAGAGAAATAAAAGTGAATTTAAAAGATCAAGATAAAATAATGATTTGTGATAAAAACGGATTGTGCGTAGGTTTTGCAAAAGTTGAAAACGGTCTTTTAAAACCGAAAATAGTGTTGGTATGAGGTGTTATGAAATATTTTAATCATCAAAAAGTTAATTTTAAATATCCCGTAATCACTATGGGAACATTTGACGGTGTGCATAAAGGACATAAAAAATTATTAAAAAAACTTACCGACACGGCAAAGGAAAAACATGGCGAATCAATTGTGATAACTTATTATCATCATCCTTTGGAAATTATTCATAAAAAAACATTTCCTTATCTTCTTACCGAAAGAGACATCAAAGAACATTGTCTTAAAAATCAAGGAGTGGATTATGTTTTGTATCTTAAATTCGACAAAAAAATGGCTGAAATGAGTGCATACGAATTTTTGAAAGAAATTTTAATCGGTGAAGTGGGTGCCAAAGAGATAGTGGTAGGTTATGATACCCATTTCGGAAGAAAAAGAGAAGGCAATTTGGATTTTTTGAAAAAACATCAAAATGAATTCGGTTATAAATTGCACTATGTAGAGCCTTTTAAAATAGATAATATCATTGTGAGCAGCAGCAAAATAAGAGATTTTATCAGAGAAGGCGATTTGGAAAAAGCTACTTTGTATCTCGGAAGAGAGTATAGTTTAAAAGGAAAAGTGATTCACGGAGAAAAAATCGGAACCGAAATTGGTTTTCCCACCGTAAATTTAAAACCGATAGACGAATATAAACTTATTCCGGCTCTGGGAGTATATGCAACTTCGCTACTTATCGATAATAAAAGGTTTTACGGTGTTACAAACGTGGGATATTCACCTACATTGAAAAACACCCACATAAAAGAAATAGAAACCTACATCTTTGATTTTTCCGATGATATATATGATAAAAACGTTGAATTGTTTTTTCACAAACGAATTAGAGATGAAAAATTTTTTTCACGATTGGAAGATTTGATAAAAGAAATAGAAAACGATATTAAATTCACAAAAAAATATTTTAATATATAATTTTATCCAAAGTAATCGGTTTCATACCGGATTTTTTGAGTTTTTTTACACAATTTTTTATCTTATAAAAAAGTTTGATATTATTACTGCATTTATAATAAATTTCCATAATATCAAAAGTTAGGAAAATATTTGCACCGAATTTTAACTGTTTTTTAATGAAATTTTCCAGCTCGTAATTTAAAAATTTATTTTCCAATTTGCAATTGTTTGCCAAATAGCCTGAAATTAGAGCTACGGGAATAATAAAAAAGTCATAAGGCTTGTTTTTTTCAAAATTAAAGGGTCGATGCGGATATGAAAAAAGCGTTTTGTAGCCGGTTAATTGCGAAAAATAATTTACGATAGCTACCGAAACATTATTCTCAGAAAAGGAATTATACAATTTTTGCAAATTATGTTCGTTTGTAATGTTGTAAGCAAAAAGATTTTCGGGAATTTTTGAATCTTTGTTTTTTATGTCGTATATCTCAAAATTAAAATTTGATTTAATAACGTTTTTGAATAATTTGGAATAGGTTTCGTCGTTGGAAATAACCGAGTAGTAATATTTTTTGCCGTTTCCGATAAATTTTCTTCTATAATGCTCTATTTTTTGAATTTCCTTATATTTTTCTTTGTGATTTTTTTCTTGATAAGATTTTGAAACGTCTTTATTGAAAATCAGTGAAAGATTATAATAATTTTGAGTTTTCGGTTTTGATACGAATATTTGTCGGAGGGTTGTTTGCATCATAGCGGTTTTTATTATATCGGCATAAATTTCTATAAGAGGGAGAAAATAAAATCTCTCTTGTACGGAAAGTTTATCGTTTTCTTTTGTTCCGATATATTCTTCCCAGCCGGAAGACAGATAAAATGCCGAGCTGATTAGGTCTTTTCTGATATAAACCGAGTTATCGGATGCTTGATAAATGTTTCCTTTTTGAGAAAATAAAAACGGGATATAATCGTTTTTGTATCTAACAAAATTTATCTCTTCCTTTTTATAAACCGTTTTTTTATGAAAATTAAGAGATGTGATTATATCCCTGTGAATTTTTACGGGATAATTATCGTAGGTTTTCACACCGTAGTAAATATCTATATCGTCCAAAGTATCTCTGGTGTAATATTTTGCTTCCAATCCCAAAACTTTGATTATATTATCGAATACGAATTTGGCTTTGGGAGAAAAATCTTCATCTACATTTAGTCTGATGTGAAGGATTTTTTTCATTTATGCAATCTCTGATATTCTTTTAATCCTTTGGCAAAAATATCCATGGCATCTTTCAAATCGTTTACGTTTAAAATGTATGCAAAGCGAACTTCATCTTTTCCAATGTTTTCCGAAGCATAAAATCCCGCCGCAGGTGCTACCATAACGGTTTTGTTATCTACCGAAAATTCATTAAGCATCCATATGGCAAAATCTTCGGCATCCTCTACCGGTAATTTTGCAATGATATAAAAAGCGCCACTCGGTTTGAAACAAGTTACCCCATTTATTTCCGAAAGTTTTTCATATACCAAATTTCGTCTGTTATCATATTCGATAAGAATCTTTTTAAAATAGTCTTTTTCCACATCTATTGCCGCATTTGCCGCGAGTTGATCTATGGTGGGCGGACACAAACGCGCTTGTGCAAATTTTAAGACCGATGACATAAGATTCTTGTTTTTGGATATAATACAGCCGATTCTAGCCCCGCATGCGCTGTATCTTTTGGATATACTATCCACCATAATGGCATTATCGGAAATTTGTTCCAAATTCAAAATACTTGTGTGGGTTTTACCGTCATAAACAAATTCTCTGTAAACTTCGTCCGATATTACAAAAAGGTTATGTTTTTCGGCAATATTTGCAATTTTATATAGTTCTTCTTCGCTATACACGGTTCCGGTGGGATTATTAGGATTACAAATCATAATGGCTTTTGTTTTATCGGTTATTTTGTTTTCAAATTCTTCTATCGGAGGCAATTTAAAGCCTTCTTCTATTTTGGAGGTAACGGGAACTATTTTTACACCGGCCATCTTTGCAAATCCGTTGTAGTTTGTATAAAACGGTTCAGGTATTATGATTTCGTCACCTTCGTCACATGTAACCAGCAATGCAAAAACAATTGCTTCGGAACCTGCGGTAGTAACTATTATATCGTCTTTTGTGATGTCTATGTTGTGTTCTTTGTAGTAGCGAACCAGATTTGTGCGGTATTCGTCCAGCCCCTGAGAAGGACCGTAAGCGAGAACAAGTTCGTTATATTTGTGATAAACATCCAGCATCGCCTGTGGTGTTTCGATATCGGGTTGTCCGATATTCAAATGATAAATTTTTATTCCTCTTTCTTTTGCTTTGTTTGCATAAGGCATCAATTTTCGAATAGGTGATGCCTGTATTGTGGCGGCTCTTTGTGAGACATTCATATTTCACCTCTATTATTAATTTTTTTTGTCAAATCATCCATTGCCTTTTGGACTTCATCATATTTTAAGGCAATTTCGTCCTTTGTTTTAATCCAAATAGGATTTCCGTATGAGACAAAAATTTTAGCCCCGATTTTTGGCAAACGAAATGAATCCCAGCTATTAAAAATAATTGCCTTATCAACATCCACGGCAACGGGAATTATCGGTAAACCTGTAAAATACGCCAAATACAATAGCCCTTTTTTTATCTTTTCTTTTTCACCTTTGGGACCGTCGGGAGTGATTGCCAACGAATATTTTTCGGATAACTTTATCATTTTTTTGGTAGCGGTGGCACCTTGTCTGGTTGATGAGCCTCTCACGGTGATAAATCCAAGTTTGGATACCGGTCCCGCTATTAATTCACCGTCTTTTGAAGAAGAGACCATAATAACGATATTTTGTTTCTTATGAAGATAAGCCAAAGGCAAAATGTTTCTGTGCCAAAATGCAAAAATTACTCTTTGCTCTGGCGGTGGTGAAAGTATTTTATATCGGTATGTAATGCCCAAAATGTTTATCAAAAAAGCACCGATATATTTTTCTATGGTTAAAAAAAATTTATTTTTCAACATATTTGTTAATTATTTTTGCCATATTTTCGGAGGCGGATTGATCGGATAAAATTTCTTTTATTTTAGCAAAATCATCTTGTAAGTCCCGATTTGGATTTTTTATCATTTTTAATATTTCCGAGGCTATTTTATCGGGATTGGCATCGTTTTGTATTAATTCTTTGAAAGCGGATTTATTTAAAATAATGTTCGGTAGTCCAATCCAACGTGTTTTTATAAAATGTTTTCCCAAGAGGTAATTGAATTTATTTGTTTTGTAGCAAATCACAAATGGCGTTCCGATGTAAGATGCTTCCAATGTGGCTGTTCCGGAAGTAATTGCCAGTGCGTCGGCATATTTCATAAGTTCGTAATTATCACCTTTTATTAATTTATAATCACTTGCCAAAAAGTAATTATCGGGGATGTTTTTTGCTTGTGAGATAAGAAATTCAAAGTCGTTTTCCGATTTTAATCTTTTGATTGTTTGCACAAAAACAGGTAACATTTTTTTTAATTCCGATTTTCTACTTCCGGGGAAAAACGCTATCCATTTTTTGTTTGTATCCAAGTCATATTTTTCGGCAAATTTTTGTTTGGATATTTTAAACGAGATTTCTTCGGTAATAGGATGTCCCACAAATTTTGCCGTTATTCCTTCTTTTTTTAGAATATCTTCTTCGAATTTAAATATCACGGAAACGAGATCGGTATATTTTTTCAATTCGTAAATTCTTTTATATTTCCAAGCCCAAAATTGTGGTGCTATATAAAAAATAACCTTTATTCCGAGTTTTTTTGCAAATTTGGCTATTTTCATATTAAGTCCGGGATAATCGACCAAAATCACCAAATCGGGATTATCTTTTTTAATTGTGTTTTCAATTTGTTTTTTTAATTTGATAAAAAAGCCTATTTTTTTTAGAACATCCCAAAATCCCATTACAGAGAGTTTGTCAAAATCCGCTATGGGTTTAAATCCCGTCTTTTGCATATTAGCACCGCCGATACCGTAGTGATAAAAGTTTTTATCTTGAAGTTTTTTTAATATCTCGGATGCGTGTAAATCGCCGGAAATATCACCGGCTACCCAAAAAATTTTTTTCATAAGACTTTTAGGATAACTTTTCTTGTTCGAGGACCGTCAAATTCGCAAAAAAACAATGCCTGCCAAGTGCCTAAGACCAATTTGTTGTTTTCTATAAATATTTCTTCCGAAGAACCTACAAGTGTGGTTTTGGTATGAGCATCCGAATTACCTTCGAAGTGGTGGAAACCCATATTTTCGGGTATCAGTTTATTAAGAGCGTAAATTATATCTCTCGGAACGTCCGGATCCGCCTTTTCGTTTATTGTTACTGCGGCGGTAGTATGCGGAACAAATATTTTAAGTATTCCTTCCTTTATGTTGTGTTCTCTTATAAATTGTTCCGCGATATGAGTAATATCAATCATCTCTTCTCTTTTGGATGTTTTGATGTTATAGGTTTCTATCATTATACACCTCCGAAAAAATCTAAATCTGAAAAATGGTTTTTATGTCAATTAGAGAATATTTTATTGGTGCTGAAAGGGGGAGTCGAACCCCCACAAGCATAAGCTTACTAGACCCTGAACCTAGCGCGTCTACCAATTCCGCCATTCCAGCTTTGTGCGTAGATTTTTTTTTCGGTTTTTATCGTCAAGAAGAAAGTGATAATTTTTTCTAACTCATCCCCGGCCCTTCTCTTTGCAAAAGAGAAGGGAGAAACTATCGACCCCTCTTTACCAAAGAGGGGGAAGGGGGGAGTTCGGTTTTTCCTCAAAAATTATGATTTCTTTTTAGATAAAAAATAAAAGGTGTTAA
>CAZUGB010000226.1:0-4927 GCA_964619925.1 uncultured Candidatus Cloacimonadota bacterium | reverse complement strand
CCAATCAAGATAAACACCTTCATCAATTATTCCGTCTTGATTTGGAATCAATTCCTTTATTTGTCCGCCATAAACAAAATCGTTAGGATCTTCCTCTATCCAAAAATATTTATCTTTTGATACACCTTTCGGAGCGGATTTAACCATTTTTTTGTAAACACTACCTTTCATAGTTAAAACCAACTCTGCAGAAATTGGATTTTCATAATTGAAAACATACTGTCTTTGGGATGTTTCGGATTTTATATAATGTCTCAAAGCATATTTCCAGAAGTGTGAATAAGGATTACTAACCGATTCGTCACCTCTAATAGCAAATGTGAATTTTTGATTTCCGAAAGGAACCAATTTAAATTTAATATTTGCATTATAAGAATTAAAATTTCTATCACCGGTATCAAATTCTTTTAAGATTTGTTTTCTATCCGCATAAGGATTATAGCTTTTATATTGGTCGGTTGATAAATATTTGAGTTCTTCCGTAGGATTGCTTACATAATAATCTTTTAATCTGGAATCTCTCCAATTTGCGGCGGCATTAAAGAAGAAAGTGAATTTTTTTCTAAGAGAAGAAACCATAGGACTAAGAACAGGACCGCCAATCGCAAATTTAGTTATATCCGAATTGGAATTTTCATCAAGAATAAGATGATCGGTATCAAATTCGATTTTACCGTGATAATCAGCCGAACCGCTTTTAGTAACAATATTAATCATACCGGATTGAGCATTACCAAATTCAGCGGGAAATCCACCAGTCATAACTTTTGTTTGCTCTATGGCATCTTGATCAATTGTAAGAGCCGAACCACCGTCAACGGGGTCTGAAACCGACATACCGTCAACAGTAAAAGCAACTTCGTTTGCCCTACCGCCTCTGGCGTGCATTTCACCGTTTACAATGGTAACACCGGCATCCAAAGCCGCCAAATCGGCAACATCTGAAAGACCGAGATCTTCAATTTGTTCGGATGTAATTGTACGGGATGAACTTGTTTTTGTTTTACTAACAAGGTCAACCTTATTTTGAACGACCGTTATACCTTTCATTTGTATTTCGGCTTTGTGTAGTCTAAAATTAAGAACGGTGGTTTCGTCCAAATTTATTTTCACACCGGTAACCTTTTGAGTTTGATATCCTATCAAGCTTGCCATAACGTCGTAAGTTCCCACAGGAATATTAATGATACGATATCTACCTTTTTCATCGGTACTGGCACCAATGCCCAAACCTTGAATCACCACATTGGCATAAGCTATTGCATTGCCTTTTTCGTCCATCACTTTACCAGCCAGTTTACCGGTAGTACCTGCATTAGCAAACGTGGCTATCAACAATAAAAGAAAGGTGAAAAAAATAATTTTCTTTTGCATTAAAATATCCCCCTTATGAATATTTATTCTCTTATCTGACAAATTCAGCACAGTAAAATTTCGTGTCAAATCTTTTTTGCGTCATTACTTCTTAAAATTCCACGAATCATTATTATATTTCTCTGATATTAGGTAAGTTACACTTTTTAATTCATCGTCGGATAACTTACCGTCCGTTATAAAATTCTTTATTTTCCACTCATCTACAAAACCTAAAATCAAATAATTTACAGCGGTATAAAAGTCAATTTTATTTTTTAGAATTTGGTTTATCGCTACGGTTTTGATATCCAAATATTTCATAATGCGTTTACGTTTATCGTCATCAAATCCGGGTAATAATTCCGCCACTTCTTTTTGATTTTGATCCAACAATATCGAACCGTGTTGTAAAAAACAATTATCTCTTCTCACTTGAGCACTTCCCACTATCTTTTTTTTATTGTAGGATAATTCATATCTTGATGCACTGGTAAAGCAGGGATTTGCCGATGCCCTTTGGTGAGCCGTGGAAAGCGTGCCTTTTTCCAGAGAAACATCAATACCCATTTTTTTCAAACCGTTTGCCAATGCTAAACTTATCATAGAATATGTATGAGTAACATTACCGGACAAAAAATCTTCAAGAGGTGCAATTACCGAATATGTTACTTCGTTTTTATGAAGCACTAATCTACCGCCTGTGGGGCGACGTACAAAGCCGTATCCTTTTTTTTTCAAAACATTAAAATCCACCTCATTTGAAGCGGTTTGATTGTATCCGCAAGAAGCCGTGGGAGGCTCCCAATCATAAAATCTTATTGTGGGCAAAGAAGTGCCATTTATCACACCTATCAAAATAGCTTCATCCACAGCCATATTATAGGCATAATTTTTTTTACCCTCTTTTATTATTCGCCATTTCATAATTTTACCATTGATACGAGCTTTTTAAATCTATCTTCAATTTGGACCTTATTCACTTTTAAAAGATTAAAAATCGAAAATCCCTCAACTGCAAAAGATGCCATCACCGTGGCATATAAAAGAGCGGTTTTGTATGTTTTAATATCATTAGACTTCTTTTTACTTAAATAGCCCAAAAAAGCACCGGCAAAGCTATCTCCCGCTCCTGTGGTATCCGTTAAATCATATACGGGATAGGAAGGACAAAAGAAAAATTGTTCATCTTTGAATATAAAAGATCCGTATTCTCCTCTTTTTATTACAAAAGTTCCTTTAAAATATTTCGAAACGGTTTTTATCGCCTTAAAAACATTTTTTTCTTCTGATAAGAGTTTTATTTCTTCTTCATTAATAAATAGAACATCCGATAAAGATAAAACATCTATCAATATATCACGCTTGGATTTAATCCAATAATTCATAGTATCTATTCCGACCAAAGAATTTTTTACGGATTTCAAAACATTTTTTTGTAAAATAGGATCTATATTGCCCAGAAAAACAATATCACTCTTTTTTTGATATTCCGAAAGAACGGGATTAAACTTTTCAAAAACATTCAGCTCGGTATTTAACGTAATTGCTTTATTAAAGTTTTCATATTTGCCGGACCAACGAAATGATTTGCCTTTTTCCGTTTTTATTCCGCTTATATCCACATTTCGTTTTTCCAACTCTTTTAACCAAAGAGGATTAAAATCCGTACCGATTACTCCTACAACGGAAACCTGATTAAAATACGATGCCGATAGTGACGCATAATAGGCAGAGCCACCCGGTACGCTTTTAACGCTTCCTCTTGGCGTTTGTATATCATCTATACCAATAGATCCCAAAATTAAAAGACTCATCTCAAAATTTCCGTGTCGCTTTTGTGAGAAAAACTCTTAAAAATATTTCTGAATTTGGATTCTTTTTCATTTCCAAAAAAATTTATCATCATTATTAACAATACGAAAATAATGATTTTTACCACCAAATTAACCGCTGACGGCCTTTTTTGTCTTCGCTTTTCCAACCTATTATATAATTCTTCTTTTAATTGTTTCATTTTATCAGGTTTTCTAATGCATCCCTAAATCTTTTTACACCTTCTTTAATGTTTTCAAAACTATTTGCAAAAGAAAATCTTACATAATATTTTGCACCGAAAGCAGAACCGGGAACAAGTGCCACATGATATTCTTCGAGAAGATATTTACAAAAAGCCACGGTAGTATCAATTCCTTTTTTATTCTTGTGGATATAATATGAAACATTAACCATTAGATAAAAAGCACCTTTGGGTTTTTGAAATTTTATATTTTCCACATCTGACAGCAACTCCACTATGTAATCTCTTCTTTTTTCAAATACCTTTCTCATCTCTTCCACTTCTTCGTGAGTATTTAACAAAGCCTCTATCGCTGCTTTTTGAGTTACGCTATTTACACAGGATGTAGTATGACTTTGAATACGAGCCGCTCGTTCCACCACTGATTTGGGACCTGCCATATATCCCAAACGCCAGCCTGTCATTGCATATGCTTTGGAAACACCGTTAATTACTATCGTATTATTTTTTATTTTAGGCGATAGAGAGGCTATGGAAATATGTTTTTGGTTATCATAAATCAATTTTTCATAAATTTCGTCGGAAATAATAAAGATGTCATTTTTCATACAAACTTCGGCAATCCTTTCCAATTCCTTTTTGGAATAGACAATTCCGGAAGGATTACTTGGAGAATTCAAGATAAGCGCTTTGGGATTACTCAGTTCACTTATTGTTTTTTCCAATTGAGAAGGTTTTATTTTAAAATTATTTGATAATGTGGTAGGCACTATCACAGGTATGGCATCGACAAGTTCCACCATAGAGAGATAACTTACCCAATAAGGTGCAGGAATTAAAACTTCGTCTCTTAAATCGCAAGTAGCCAAAAGAGCATTAACCAAAGCGGCTTTTGCACCGGGACTTACCAAAATATTATCTTGGTTGTAATTTAGATTATTATCTTTTTTTAACTTTTTGCAAATGGCTTGCCTTAATTCCGATATTCCTGAAGTTGACGTATATCTTGTAAAATTATCATTTATTGCTTTTATCGCCGCCTCTTTTATATTTTTAGGCGTATCGAAATCAGGTTCTCCCACTCCGAAATTGATTACATCCACACCGTTTTTTTTCATTTTGTTTGCCAATGAAGAAACGGCTAATGTCGGCGAAGGTTTTAGTGCCATAGCTCTGTGAGCAATTTTTATATTCATATCATCCCCTAATCCAATTTATTTAAATCAGCGAAATTTAAAAATATTTTTCTTATTTTGGACAAAAGTGCATATCTGTTTTCCTTTAATTTAACATCGTCGGTATTCACGAGAACCTTATCGAAAAACAAATCTATTACACCACTAAATCTGACCAATTCTTCCATTATTTGCAGATATTGTTTTTTTTGTAACAACGGATAAATGGTTTCTTCCAACTTTATAGTTTGTAAATACAATTCCTTTTCCTGCGGCTTCTCAAAAATAGTTTCGTCAACCACCGGATTTTGTTTTGTATAATCTTGAATAATGTTACTTACCCCTTTTAAAAGCGATTACCAATTTTTCAAAATCTTTA
>CAZUGB010000225.1:0-45969 GCA_964619925.1 uncultured Candidatus Cloacimonadota bacterium | reverse complement strand
CGCATAAAAAATCAATGAGAAAAGCTCAAAAATTAATTCAAAAATACGGCGGTTGGAGTTTGCTCTTGTCTTGGACACCAATTCTCGGAGATCCGCTCACTTTCCTATCGGGAGTTTTTAGGATAAATTTCCTTAAATTTTCCGCTATCGTTTATCCTTTGAGAATCTTACGATATATTGTGTTAGTGTATATAACCGCAAAGTTTGTGAAATAATTTATATATCCCCGCAAACCGGTTGTTATTAAATAACATCTAGCAAAATCGTTTTTACTTTTTCTATCTTTTTATCCGAGATATTAAAATGACCGCTTAAACTCATCCACAATATGGAATCGATATGCAAAAGCGGTATGGAAGTTTTCTTTTCGAGAGAATACCAAAAATTTTTATCCGATGAGATTTTTTTTATACGCGAGTCCATGGGAATCATTATTCCGAATGGAGAGAAATGATGTTTGTTTTCGATTATATCCGTTGCATACAAATACATTTTTAATGAAAACACTATTGTCTTGGCATCGGGTTTTTGTTTTAAACAATTGCATAAATATTTTTGCAACATGGTTAAATCCGATTTTGCCGAGTGAAAAAAATTATCATTTAAATTTTCAGTGCAATTTAGAATTTTAGCCAATCGTTTCTTTCGTAAGTTAATAAGGCGTTTGTTATAAAGTGATATAAAATCGTAAAAATCATTCGGTTCTTTGGAGCTATCGGAAAAAAATAAGGAAAAATTTTCCCAATATATTTCGCCGGTTGTTTGCAATTGGTATGACAAAAGAGCATTTATTATCACCAACTTGATAAATTTATCGGGATTTTCTATCTTTTTATAAAGTTTTTTCAAAGCTAAAAATTGAGGATCGTTTGTTTCTATCTTGATAATATCCTGTTTTGTAAAATCCGATAAAGCATCTATCAGTTTATTGATTTTTGATGAATGAATCATAAAATTTTTGTAATTCTTCGAAAACGGGTTTTATTTTGGGGGGCATGGTAATAATTTTTTGAACCGCATTAAGATCTTTTAGTCCGCTACCGGTAAGTAACACTACATTTTTGGTATTTTCTTCGATTTTGCCGTTATTAAAATAAGATAAAAATCCGGCAAAAGCGGCGGAAGCGGCAGGTTCGGAAAAAATTCCCGTATTTTCCGATAGAATTTTGGAAGCTGTTAAAATATCTTCATCGCTCACTTTGATGCCTTCACCGTTGTATTTTTTTAAATATTTTTTTGCCATATGGAAATTTCTGGGAATATCCACAGCTATGGAATCCGCTATTGTATCGGATTTTTCATACGCAAAATCTTCTCTATCAAGATTATCTACAATATTTGAGCTACCTTGTGATTGAACGGCGATAACTTGCGGCATTTTATCTATTATTCCCAATTGCAACAAATCATAAAAACCCTTATAAACACCCGAAATAATCACACCGTCACCAACCGGAACAAACACTCTGTCCGGTGCTTGCCAATTTAATTGACGATAAAGCTCATAAGACACCGTTTTCTTCCCTTCAATAGTAAAAGGGTTGTATGCGGTATTTCTATTGAACCAGCCGAAATGCTCCGTTGCTTGGATGCTTATATCAAAAGCATCGTCATAACTACCGTCTATGGGAACAAGTTGCGCCCCATACATTAAAATCTGCGTGAGTTTGGCAAGCGGTGCGGAAGCGGGAACAAATATTATAGCCCGTTGATTTTGAGATGCACAAATTCCCGCTAACGACGAACCGGCATTTCCCGTTGATGCCGCTACAATCGTATCTATTCCGTTTTCTTTTGCATAAGCGGAAACTAGCTCCGAAGCTCTGTCTTTAAACGAAAATGTGGGATTTTGAGAATCATCTTTTAGATAAAGTTCAAACGGCAAATTAATATTTTTTATCTTGCCTATCCGATAAAGCGGCGTTTTACCCACTTTGAGATACGATAAACTTCTTTCCGATTGGATAGGAAGCAATTTTACATATTCATTTTTTCGCAATTTATCAAATAACTTCTCTTTTTTGTATAGGGATTTTAATTTTTTGTAGTTATAAATCACCGATAATACACCTTCGGGCGGTTTATCCTGCGTATTATTTTTGGCACAATCGGGGCAAAGATACATAAAGTTCGTATTATGATATTCTTTACCGCAATTTGTACATTTGAAAAAGTATTTTTCTTCTTTCATGCTTTAATCCACGGTTATGGATTTGGAAACGTTTTTGGGTACATCGGGATGAACACCATGGTCTATAATTCCCAATCTATCAAGATAATTCATCTTTTTTATACTCATTTTTAGAGCAAGAAGTTGCAAAACTATCGTAGCGGAAAATGCGGTCATCAATGAATCGCCTGTTTTGGGCAAAACAATATAATGCCAGCCGTAATAACCTTCATCGTGCGGATTTGTTCGCGCATTTTCAAAAAGTTTTTCGTTTTCTTCGGCGATTACAAAGGTATCGGCTCCGCGAATTTTGTGGGTATTGATTTGAGAAATGGTTAAATTTACGTCTCTTTCTTCGGGACCTGTCACATAAATAAGCGGATAATTTCTATAAGCATGTTCAAAGAAATTATAATCTTTTATTATTTCGTTAAAAAGAGTTGTGGCTTCCTTTGATAAATTAAAAGGCATAATTCTTTTGAAAATATAATCGGTAAAAGCCGTAGTTAATTTTTGTTGTTCGAAAAGAGACAAGTTCATAGCATTAGCTTTTTCGTACATCGTTCTTATCATTTTGTTATAATCTTTGAACATTCTTTTTACGTTTTTGATTCCGAAAACGGTATTTTTGCCCAAAATTGTATTCGGACCGTGTTTAAATTCGGAAGCTTCGCCGCCTTCGGCATGATTCAAAACGGTTTCTCGTATTTTTAACGCTCCTTCTTTTGCCACACCCGTGATTTTGGTTGCCAAAATGTGCATCGAAGGTTCCATATAAATTTTTTGCGCCACATATTCTATACTGTCTTCGGTGGTATCGATAGTTTGTTTTATCAAATCCGGAATATCAAAAACGGATTTTATTCTATTTTCAAGTTTTGCCCTTTTTGCTTCGGTTTGTTTCGATTTATCCGAATTGTCAAATTCTCGTTTTGCAGTCATTACGGCAAGATAATAAAAAAGCGTAATTTGATTTATAAAACTTTTTGTAGCCGGAACAGCTATCTCGGGACCACAATAAATCGGAATGGATACATCGCTTTTTTCTTGGCCGAGTGTGGAATTCATATTATTTACCAACACAATTTTTTTTATCTTCAAATTCAGACTGTCTATATAGTTAAAGATATCCACCAAATCTTTTGTTTCACCGCTTTGTGATACGCCAATTATCACATCATCATTTTTTAGAGTTTTTGAATATTGTCCTCTAAAATCACCCGGAAGGATGGGAATAATTTCCGTGTTTGCTATTTCATTAAAAAATAGAGATGCCACTTTGGAAGCGTGAAAAGAAGTACCGCATGCAATTGTATATATGTTTCTGTTTTTTTTCTTTGTATTTTCTATCAAATCCAAAAATTTATCTTTCGCCTGATTAAATTCTTTTACATCTTTCTGCTCGGAAACCGAATCCAAAGCTTTTGCCAAAAGAAGTTTCTTTCTATCGAAATTTGTGTTCAAAAGATCTATAAATGTGTTTTTTTCGGAAGAGAAGAAATATTTTTTCTCAAAATTTTCTTTTACCAATTCTTCGAATAATTTTGGGTAGTCGGTTTTTGCTTTTTCAAATAAAAGTGTATTGTAATCTTCATTAATCGCTTTTTCAAATAATTCTTTTTGCTTTTCATAATCGCCCGAATGCAATATGTCTTTGTTTAATTTTGTTACTTTATCCAAAATGCCGATTTTTTCTAAAAATTTTATCATTCTTTTACCGGTATTTGAGCCGCCGTTGAATAATTTTATCAGTTTTCTGCTCGATTCCACCTCGGCATGTATTTCTTGTTGCATAAAGTATTCAAACTGTGGAAGTAACTTTGTATCTTCCGCTCGTAATTTCGATCTAACGGGTTTTCTTTTTATTTCGTCTCCCGTTTTAAAAGTTAAAAACTTATCATTGGGAAGTTTTATTTTTAAATTTTTGTAGGCAAAAATCTTGTAATCATCGTTTTTAAATTCCACAAATTCGCCTTCTTTAAGATTCACAAGTGTTTTAGTGAATTTTAAAATAGCTGTCAAATCGGAAGATGCCAAACCGAATTTTTTGTTATCATCTTCTATTGTTCCAATGCCGAAATATAAACTGCTACCGGCTTTGATGGCGTATGAATATTCCGTTAGGGGATCCACTATCACGGCGGCATATGAACCTACCATTTTTTTGGAAGCTTTTATAATGGCTTTTCGCATACAACGTTTTCTTGTTTCGATATCTTTCTGTTTTTCGGCGGAAAACAAATCAAGTTCGTTATCAAAATAATGCTCTATGGTGTGAACAAGCATCTCGCCGTCATTGTCGGAAACCACTTTGTGACCTTCGGATTGCAAAAATTGTTTTAACTCTCTTGTATTTGTAATATTACCGTTATGCGCTCCGTAAATTTCCCTTTTGCATTTCACGATATGCGGCTGTGCATTGTTTTTGGTAACGGTTCCGAAAGTAGCCCATCTTACTTGTCCGCAAAATGTTTTGCCCGCCATTTTTTCTATTCCCAAAGTTTTCACCAATGTACTGGGGGCACCCACATCTTTGCGAATATCAATATTCATTTTATCATCTTGAATAACGGCACCGGTGGAATCGTATCCTCTGTATTCCAAAGCTTTTAATAACACCGAGGCATATTTACCCAAATTTATGGAAACTTTCGAAAGACTTAATCCCAATACTCCGCAACCCAATCCGACGATTGGAACGGGCAATTTTATTTGTAATTTTGATAAATTTTTAATCTTCATTTTTATTCTCCCGTGTTCTAAAAATTTCTTCCGCCAAAATCAAATCGGCGGGTTTGGTAATTTTTATATTAATATTTTTTGTTTCCATTATAAATACTTCTTTTTGGTAATGTTCACATATTGCGGCATCGTCGGTAAAAAGTAAATTTTGTTCTTTTGCTTTTTCGTGCAAATTCATAATAAGATTATAATCAAAAACTTGAGGTGTCAATGCGGCATACAAAGGATTTCTGTCAACCGTTCTGATAATTTTACCTTTTTCCACATATTTAATGGTGTCCGTGATTTTTTTTGCCAATATTACGCATTTGTGCTTTTGAACATCAATAATCAAATCTTCGATTTCATCGTTTGTTAAAAACGGTCTTACTCCGTCGTGAATAAATACGTAATGCGTATTCGGATTACACTTGATCAAAGCGTTATAAACGGAATCTTGTCTTTCTTTGCCGCCTGTAACAAAAGTTAGGGGTTTTTTCGGATAGTTCCTTTTTATTTCCTTGATTATATCCATTGAATCCGCGGGTAATGTGAGAATTATTTCATTAATTTTTTTATTGAAATAAAAATTATCAATTGTTCTGAATAAAACGGGTTTTCCCGACAAATGAAGAAACTGTTTTTTTATAGACGAGCCGAATCTTTTCCCTGAACCTCCGGCTGTTATTATTGCGGAAATAAACATATCTTCTCCGATTTTGCTATGTTATAAAATTTTCTCTTACTATTTTCAATTCGTTTGTATCTTCTCTTTTTATCAAAAAAACATGTTCCAAAATATCAAAAACCGAAAGACCGTTTCGCATTTTTTTTATTAGCAATTTGTTATTATTAAATTCCATCAAATCAATCAAAGGTTTCATATCCCGCTGTTTTGTTTTACCCTTTCTTGTTCTTTCAAAAATCCATTTGTCGGCTTTATAAAATGCCAAAAGTTTATTTTCAATATCACTTTTGTATTCGCTTGGAAATGTAACCGAGATTTTTTCTTTGGGATAGTAATCCATGGAAAGCATTTTTTTATCTTGCAAATAAACCACCGAGTTAATTTCGATAATTCTTCCGAAATGTTTTTTCAATTCCGTTTTCAGGTTTTGCAAATTGATTTTTTTATACATTGTAAGATCAAAATATTCATTAAGACCTTCCATTCCAATGGACAAAGGCGGCGAAAGAGCAATGTGCGGTCTAATATTATAACCTCCGGAATATTTTATGGGAATATCACAGATACGAACAAATCTTTGAATCATTCTAAGCATATCAAGATGAGAAACAAAGCGTAATTTTCCGGTTTTTTTATAAAAAATTCTATAATAAAAATTGGGTTGTTGGGTATTTGTTATCGGCTTTTCTATTTCAATTTCGGGATAGGGAAGTTTTTTGGTATAATCGGGGCGGATTTGAGATGTACACACTCCGCAAAGAGTACATTTGTCCGTTCGGCAATCAGCCGTGGTTATTTGCAATTTCGCTTTTTCCAATTCGGATAAAAGGAACTTTTTGTCAATTCCCACATCAATATTGTCCCAAGGCAACTTAGCATCCAACGGAATATTTTCCAAACCGTGTTCAATATCAAAATTCAATGAATCCGCGGCTTTTTGCCAATATTTAAAATCGAATTTCTCTTTCCAACCGTCAAAAACAGCCCCGTTTCGATATGCCCGATAAATTAGCTCTCCCATATCTATATCGCCTCTGCCGATGATGGTTTCTATTATGGATGTTTCTATCGTATGATATTTTATTTTAACCGTTTTATAGCGTTTTAAAGAAGTTTTTATTTTGTAAATCCTGCTTAAAAGTGTATCTTTATCAAACATTTTTTCCCATTGAAAAGGCGTAAAGGGTTTGGGAACAAAAGGCGATAGCGTGATATTTATCTTTAATTTTCTTTTGGAAAAATCGGATATTTTTTTTACCAGATTAATCAATTCGTCAATATCGCTATCTTCTTCATAAGGTAACCCTACCATAAAATAGAGTTTTATTATTTGCCATCCGTTTTTCAGGGCAATATCAATTCCTCTGATAATTTCTTCTTCCGAGATGTTTTTATTGATAATATCTCTTAATCTTTGGCTACCGGCTTCGGGGGCTATCGTTAATCCCGTTTGATGCATTGCGTTTAAAAGTTTTGTAATATCGTTATCCAAAGAATCAACGCGAAGAGAGGGTAGTGAAATCTTTGTTTTGGATTTTTTCAGTTCTTCATAAAGTGTAAAAAGCAAGGGTTTTATATTTGTGTAATCACTTGAAGAAAGCGAAGTAAGAGCCACTTCCGTCCAACCGGCATTTTTCACGTTTTCCAAAAGATTTTTCACAATCACATCGGGATTTCTTTCTCTTGTGGGACGATAAAACATACCCGCGTGACAAAACCTGCAACCCCTTGTGCATCCGCGCATAATTTCTATCACATAGCGTTCGTGTGTGGGTTTTAACCATGGAACCAGCTGATTTTTGTGCATAAATTCGGGATTGTTAAAATCTGCAAAATATCTTTTTTTTATAATATCGTCATCGTTATGTATTTGTGGAACATATAAGCCTTTTATCTTGCTTAAAGCCGCTAATTTTTCTTTCCGATTAGAATTTTTATGTTTTTTTAGCGTGTCTTTGATTTCTATTATCGCCTCTTCGGCATCACCTATCATAATTGCATCAAAAAATTTCGCCATCGGTTTGGGATTCGATATTGCCGGACCTCCTCCTATTACCATAGGCTCGTATTCGGTTCTGTCTTTTGAAAAAATCGATATTTGAGAAAGCTCCAAAAGGTATAAAACGTTTGTAAAAGTAAGTTCGGATTGCAAAGTGATACCCAAAACATCAAAATCTTTTACGGGAATGGAACTTTCCACACCGAACAGGGGTATTTTATTTTTTAATAGGATGTCTCCGAAATCGCTCCAAGGTGCATACACTCTATCTGCAACGGCATCATTTCGGTTATTTATGATAGAGTATAAAATTTTTATTCCGAGATGAGAAAATCCCACTTCATAAAGATCGGGAAAAGCAAAACAAAAATTAATTGTATCGGAAGAGATTTTTTTATTATAAGCTCCGGGTTCGTTTGCTATGTATCGAGCGGGATTTTCAACCGAAACAAGATATTTTTCATATTTTACCTTTTCAAACTTCATCACTCATCCGCTTTGAAGGGATTTTTTTTCTTTTTAAACAGATATTTATCCAAATAGTTTGTAGTATCCTTTAATACTTCCGCATCAACTTTTACCTTTTCCGATTCGGATTTTTTTAATGTTTGTTCCGTTTTGACGCTTGGAATTATCGCAGTTTGTTTTTTGTGGCTGTTTTTTAATATCACAAAAGCGAAAATTATAAAGAAGATCACCGCAATTATTATCGGAATAAGTGATGTGGAAAAAAAGTATCTTTTCGGAATTTGTTCCGGTTCGTCGTCAAAATCCTGTAAAATGGTTTCGGGAAATCTTTTGTTTAAAAGTTTAAGAAGATGATTCAAATCCGCATTAAGATATCTTCCGTATGTATAGCTCATTGCCTTTGCGTATCCCACTCCTCCGAGATTATCAAACTTGTTCATCTCGATGTCTTGCAAAAATTTCACCTTTATTTTGGTGGCTTGAGAAATTTCTTCGAGAGTAAGCTCTTTTTCTTCTCTTAAACTTTTCAGATAATTCCCAATGCTTTTGTTATCAATCATTTATTTTACCTCAAATTATTTATTAAAACCATACCGCATCCAATACCTAACACGTCGTAAAAAAGATCATATTTACTAAAAAACGTTTTTTTAAGATATTTATCGCTAAATTCTTTACCAACACCCAAAGATAAAGATACCGAAACCGCAAAGATTTTACTTTGCTTGCCCTTTAATAAAAGATAATCCTTTGCAAATCCGTAATTCCAATAAGTTAATAACGAACTTTGTGTAAAATGCATAATTTTATCTTTGCCGAATAATTTTGAACTATCCAACGCACTCAAAGATAAAAAAATAAAGAAAAAAATCAATATGACAAAGATAATTTTCATAATTCTATTTCACCTTTGAAGACCAATTTTACTTCACCGGATAAATATACGGAATCATTTTCAATTCGGGTAAAAACATCACCGCCCGGAAATTTGATTTTTATTTTGTTGCTTAACATTTTATTTTTAAAACCGGCAAACAAAACAGCCGAAGCACCTGTACCACATGCCAAGGTTTCACCAACTCCCCTTTCAAAAACACGAACTTCCACTTTATCCCGAGCGGTAATTTTTACAAATTCAATATTTATTCCTTCCTTAAAAATCTTATTTGTCGATATGCTTTTCACATATTTTTCCACACTATCCAAATCGTTTACAAAAACAACAAAATGCGGATTACCTACCGAAATATAATAACCGTACAAATCACCGATTTTAATTTTTTCGTCCGAAACAAATTCGGGTTTACCGATTTCCACTTCTATAAAATTATCTTCTATTTCAGCGAATTTTACACCTACATCGGTTTCTATTTTTACCGATTTTTTGTTTTTTGCCATAAGAAAAGCACTGCAACGCAAAGCTGAACCGCATATTTCCGCTTTTGAGCCGTCGGCATTATAAATTTGCATTTTTATATCGGCTTTTTGGGAAGGAGAAAGTAATACCAACCCGTCGGCTCCGATACCGAAATGTCTATTGCATAACAACGTAACAAGCCTTTTTGTGATGTTTACTTTTTCATCTGTTATGATAAAATCATTACCCTGAGCATGCATCTTGTAAAAAATCACAATACTATTTCCTCAAAAATTTCACTAAAATTATAAAAACCTTTTTTATCTTTAATCCACTTTGCCGCCATAATGGCACCTATCGCCAAACCGTTTCGATTTTTTAAAGAATGTGTAAGGATAATGCTATCAGCAGGCGAATCCAATCCGATGGTATGCTCGCCGAATATTGCTCCCGCCCTGATACTGGCAAAATGAAATTCATTTTCTTTGATTTTTCTTTGAACTCTATCGTATTGTGAAACCGTTTTGTATGATGAATTTTTCAAAACGATATCCGAAAGCATTTTCGCTGTTCCCGAAGGGCTATCCAATTTTTTGTTATGATGCTTTTCTATACCGTATATGTCATAATCTTTTATATTTGCGGTTAATTTGGTGGCATAATCCACAATTTTGAAAAATATATTCATACCGAGAGAAAAATTTGCGGAATAAATCAAACCGATGTTATGTTTTTTTACCAATTCTTCAATCTCTTTTTTATAAGAAAACCAACCGGTAGTGCCAACCACTATATTTTTCCCGAGTTCGGCTACTTTTTTTATATTTTCAATAACCACATCGGGACGGGTAAAATCAATGCAAACATCTGCATCTTGTAATTCTTCTTCCGAAATTCGATTACCGAATTTTACAGGATCTATTTTTCCGGTTATTTTAATATCGTGTTCGGGTGCCAATTCATTGATTAGCATTCCCATTTTTCCGTATCCGATAAGCGCTACATTTATCATTTTATGATTCCGCATAAAGTTTGATTATTTCCATAATCCATTTTGCACCGTTTTCCAAATCTTCTATCGGAATATATTCTTCTTTTGTGTGAACTTTGTTCATTCCGCTACCGGCGATAAGCATTTTAACACCTTTCGAATTGAAAATATTAGCATCCGAACCGCCTCCGCCTACCGCAGAAGTAAATTCGATATTTAGTTTTTCGGCGGCTTTCTTTGCCAAAACAACAGCCGGATCATCTTCGGAAATTAAAAAAGCATCATATTCTCTTTCCACTTTGATTTCCACTCTTGCTTTGTGTTCTCCCAAAACATATTTTTCCGCTGTTTCCAATAATGCCTTCGACATTTTTTCGGTAACATCATTAAGTTTATCCAAATTTCTGCTTCTTGCTTCTGCTTTCATTACAACTTTTGGCGGAACTATATTTGTGGCTCTGCCACCTTCGATAATACCCACATTTGAAGTTGTTTCTTCGTCAATTCTACCCAATGGCATCTTTGTGATAGCTTCCGCCGATAGTTTTATGGCATTAATACCCAATTCCGGTGCCGCTCCGGCGTGAGATTCTTTGCCATACACAATGTATTCCATAGAGTTTTGATAAGGCGCTCCCAATACTATTTCTCCTATGCGATGACTATCAAAGGCATAGCCGAATTTGGATTTTATCATTGAGTAATCAAGATATTTGGCTCCCAGTAAACCTATTTCTTCCGATATTGTAAACAAAACCTCTATCGGCGGCAGTTTTTCATTGTTTTCTTTTAATGTTTTTATCGCCCAGAAAATTTCCGCAATACCCGATTTGTCATCACTTCCCAAAACGGTGGTACCGTCGGAAAATATTATTCCGTCTTTGATTTGCGGTTTGATATTTTTTCCCGGAATTACGGTATCCATATGAGCGCAAAAAAGTATCGGATCTTTTTTTACATCGCCTTTGAAATATGCATACAAATTACCTATATTCCCACCAGTTTTTTCATTGGCATTATCAAATTTAACCTCTTCCGCTCCAAGCTCTTTTAGATCTTTCGCTATTTTTAAAGCTACATCTTTTTCCTGCTTTGATTCGCTATCTATGGTTACAAGCGAAATGAAATAATCTACAATATTTTTCATTAATACCTCTTAAATAAATTTTTCTGTGAAAAAACAAAAAAAAGGTATAATCTGTCAACTACGAAATTGGTTCTGTTCAAATCATAAAATAAAAGATTTCAGTTGCTTTTGCTCTATCATTAAAATCCCCCCTTTTATCGCTCGGGGGGATTTTTTATTTTTCTTTTTCGAAAAGAAATTTATAAAAAACAGTGGAAAAATATCCAACTAAAAATATATAATTTCTTATCGGATTAAAAATAATTTATATATCTTTGGCTTCTCCGGCTTTTATGAGTGCCCATTTTACCACTATGGGACCTATCAACATAATCAAAAATGTGGTTGCAGTCATTACACTTATCACCTGAACCGCTTCGGAATGATGATGAAGCTTTTCCAAAGATTTTGCCGCCGCAAGAGATAAACCTATTGCCACTCCGGCTTGCGATAATAATGTAAAACCGAGATATTCCACGGTTTTTTGAGGTGAATGAGATATTTTGGAACCGGCATAAGCTCCACCCCATTTTCCCATTGTTCTTGAAATGATATATCCCAATATCAAAACCCAATAGGTAATTATCATATGAAAATCAAGTCTCGTTCCGATAAGCACAAAAAACCACACATACATAGGTGGCGACCAATCACCCAAGGTTTGAAAAACCTTTCGGGCAATCATAGGTTTATAATTTACAGCTACAATACCTACCGCCATATTTAATAAAATAGGTGATAATTCCAGCTTTTCGGCAACAAAACATCCCAAAAATATTATACCCAAAGCAAAAAATAAAATGGAAGCCCTGTCATGAATCTTTGCGGAAAAATAAGCCACAATAAAACCTATCGTGGAACCTATTCCCAATGATAACAATACTTCCAAACCCGCTTTTAATAAACCCTGACCTATTGAACCGCTTTCGGACTTTCCGCCTAACATAATAATCGCTATGGGTATAGCCAAAGTATAAATTATCAAAGCATAAATATCATCCAATCCCATAACGGCATAAAGTGTGGTGGTTAAATTTCCCTTTGCTTTATATTGCTTAATAACATCCGTAGTTCCGGCAGGTGCCGTGGCGGATGCCAACGCTCCGTATATTATCCCCAAAGGAATATTATGAAGTATCAAAGCCGTAGTAGCCGCCACAACGACAAAAGCTCCGGTTGCTTCCCAAAGAACTATGGTGATTATCGCTTTCCCTAATTTTTTTAATTCCGAAAGTTTTAATTCACCACCTACACCGAAACCGATAAATGATAGCGTTAACGTATTAATTATGCTTAATGATTTTACCTGATCCATATGAATTAGGTTCAATATGGCAGGTCCCAATATTGCTCCGGCAATAATATATCCTACAATTAACGGTGTTTTAATTAATGTGGCACCTCTTGCAAGAATCATCGAAAGCAATAAGGAAATTCCGAAAAAAAGAAGTAAAAATTCTCCGCTCATAAGCTATTCCTCAAATAGATACTGTTGCTCGATTGGTATTAAAACAATATTTGCTATTCCTTCTTTTAAGATATCTATCCCCGAATTTTTCAGTTCATCAATAAACGTATCAATCTGATCTTTTGTAGCTATTGCCATAATAATTTTTGCAAAGCCTTTTCTAGTGCCGAACGATTGACGAAAACCCGCGAAAAGAGGCATATCGCTTATCAATTTATGCCCCAAAGTTTGTCCTTCCAAAATTATGGTATCTTCCACCCCGCTTTCGGTGAGCGCCATTAAAATATCATCGAGATATCTTTCTTTATAAAGATGAAGTATCATATACATAATCGTCTCCTATTTGTGACTTTTTATCACGTTGTAAACTTCTTCCGCCGAAGATGCGTTAATCAATTGATTTTTAAAGTCTTCATCTTTGAGTCTGAGAACTAACTTCGAAAGTAATTTTATATAATCTTTATCTTGTTTGTCCGAAGCCCCTATCATAAATATCAGATGAACCGGTTGATCATCTATCGATTGATATTTCACTCCTTTTTTGCTAATACCTACGGCTATAACGAAATCTTTTATGGATTTATGACGAATATGAGGAATTGCAATTCCATAGCCTATACCCGTGCTCATTAATTTTTCTCTTTTGAATATTTCTTTTTCAAAAACTTTCGAATCGGTTACTTGCTCGCTTTTTACAATCACGGAAATCAGTTCTTTCAGGGCTGTTTTTTTGTCATCGGATTTGATTTGTATAATCCTTTCCGGTGAGATATAATCGCTGATATTCAGTATCTTACTCATAATATCTCCTTAATAATTAATTCTTTTCGAAACGCTTTTTTTTATAATGTGGCTACGTCAATAAAAAACACAAAATAATTTTATAATTACAAACAAAAGATAACCTGCTGATTTATAAAGTAAAAAAAGCGAATAAAAAACTATAATTTTTCCGGTATTCTTTTTTTATAATTTATTTGCAATAAATCCAAAATGTAAAAATGATTTAAAAGTCTGTTTTTAAAATCATTCCAATTTTTTAACTTGGGATTTGTCCACAAAACTTCCGAAAGTGCCAATAATCGAGGAAAAACCATATATTCCACTTCTTTTTCACTATTCATAAATTCGGTCCAAACGTTACCCTGCGCTCCTAAAATCTTATTAACTTTTTCATAAGGAATTTCGGGAAAAACGGGATTAAAGTGATATACTTTTTTTATTGTGGTAACCCCGAAATCTCCCTGTTCACCTTTTTCGTATGATTGTCGCCAATCAAAATATAACACGGTATTAGGACACAAAATCACATTATTCCCTTTTGAAAGTGATAACATAGCGGCTTTCTTTCCGTCTCCTCGCCAACACATCACCGTGGCTGTTTCATTTAATCCGCCTTCCGTAATTTCGTCCCAACCGACCAGTTTTTTTCCGTACTTTTTTAATATCTTTTCAATTTTTTTTATAAACCAGCTTTGTAATTCATCCACATTTTTCAAATTTTCATTTTTGATTCTTTTTTGGCATTCGGGGCAAGTTTCCCAATTCGATTTATCAACTTCATCCCCTCCAATGTGAATATATTCAAAAGGAAAAAGAGAACTTACTTCTTTTAAAATATTTTCCAAGAAAACAAAAGTTTCATCATTTCCCGCGCAAAAAATATCGGTATTAGGCCAATAACCGCCGGGGGCAACGGTTAATTTTTTTCTTTTACAAGAAAATTGCGGGTATGCGGCAAACACCTCTCTGGAATGTCCGGGCATTTCGATTTCCGGTAAAATTTTGATGTGTCGTTTTCGGGCGTAATTCACTATTTCTTTTATCTCTTCCTGATTATAAAAACCTCCGTAAATTCCTTTCGCCTTATAATCTTTTTTTTCTCTTTCCCTCCAAGGGATATGCTCCAAATTTTTTCTATATGCAGATACTGACGTAAGTTCGGGATATTTTTTTATCTCTATTCTCCAACCGTTATCGTCGGTAAGATGCCAATGAAAAACATTAAATTTGTACAACGCCATAGCATCCAAATACCTTTTTACAAAGGAAACATCAAAAAAATGTCTGCTTACATCAAGATGCATACCTCTCCATTTGAAAACGGGAAAATCCTCTATTTCGCAAAACGGTAAATCGGGATAGTATTGAAAAATTATCTGTAACAACGTAATAAGTCCGTAAAAAAATCCCTGCTCTTTTGCGGCTTTTATTTCAAGTCCGTTATTGTCTATCCTTAAAAAATAACCTTCATCGTTATGAATTTTATCATCTTTTGTAAAAATCAAATCAGGGTTTTTATCCGTAAATATCACCCTGACACCTTTAAAAAGATATAATTTTTTAATAAAATAGCTTGCTTCGAATTTCGATTCGGGTCTTTTTATTCGAAAGGGATTTTTGATTTTATAAAATCCTGATTTTTGGATACATTTATCGGGTTTGGGTATGAGATTCATTATTTTATTACAACAATTTTCCGTGAAGAAATAACTTTATTATTTGAAGATACCTTACAAAGATATATACCCGACGAAACTTTTTGTCCCGATTTATCCTTAGAATCCCAAACCGCTTCCTTTTGATATGTATTTAATCTTCTTATTAGTTCGCCTTTTAAATTATAAATTTTTATAACAAATTCATCTTGGGAATCTTCGGATATTTTGATATTGGTTTTTTCAATAAACGGATTCGGGTAGATTTTTACCGTATTTTTCAATGGCGGTACACTATTTTCAAACAAATCCTCCGAGTTATCTTTGTAATTGATCGTAACAATATCATACCAAGTATTCCAAGTATGACTTCTACCTGTTACAAACACATCATTCACATCAAATACAACTATGGCTTTAGCTTCATCGGTAGTATCGTCTCTGTCGTAAGTAAATTCCCAGATTAACGATCCGTCTTCTCCGGATAGTTTTTGTGTGAGATAATCGTCGGGATATTGCAGACCTTGTCTTTGCCTGTAACCTGTTATATAAACATCATTATTACTATCGATATCCACATCCATAGCCCCTTCTTCCAGACCGTTTACATTACTTTCGTATGTCCAAATTCTTTCTCCGTTTGAAGAATATTTTAATACCGTAATTTTCGATGAATTTTCCGAAAGAGCCGCGTGTCCCGCTATGATAATATTACCTTCGCTATCAATTTTCATTCCTTCGCAAGCATCAAATCCGTATCCGCCGTCATAAGTATCTTGCCAAATTTCATTTCCCAAAAAGTCATAACATATCACTTGAATATCATTATTTGTAATTTTATTAACCATACCGACGGCATAAATTTTATCATTTGAATATCCTATAAATCGGACTACAGGGTACCAGTCTCCATCCGAATTGGGACTTTCATAACGTTTTATCCAAAGAGGATTTCCGCTACTGTCATATTTCACCACTGCCCATTGATTTCCTACGCTTCCTCCTTGATAGATATTCCCGTTTTCACCCACACAAATATTTGTGCCTCCGCCATTCATATCATCAAAAACAGGCATTGCCGTCCAATACGGAGTACCGGTTGTAGGATTTATTTTTGAAAGGAATAATTTTGATTCCGCCGTGGTTCCGCTAATTAATAAATTATGATCTTGGGCAAATGTAATATCATATCCGTACCCCGGAAGATATGAATTGTGATAAATAAATTCACCTTCCAAATTCATCTTTACCAAACAAATACGAGGATGAGCGGGATCGGAAGGAGGACAATATTGACCCACAAGATAAAGAGCATCATTTTCTTCGTCCAAAAGCATTTTTTTTAATATATCCGCCCAATTATCAGAACCGCTGTCATCTCCGAACGTTCTGAACCAAAGTGTTTCGCCTTCCGGTGATATTTTTTGAATAAAAGCATCATAATCATAATTTTGAACAGTTCCGGTTTGACCGCAGACATAAGTATTTCTATTGCTATCAACCACAATATCATAGGGCACTTCTCCCATTGCCACATTATCATTGGAATAAACATTTACCCAGTTTTCAACAACATCGGAAAATAACAAAACAATTGAAAACATAATTAAAATAAATACAAATAGTTTTTTCATACTCTTCCTCCGTGTTTATTTTGTTAACTTATTAATATAAACCCGAAAATAGTGTCAAATAAATTTCGAGTTTAAGATTTAAAAATAAAACAATTACTCTTTTTTAAAGAATATTTTATTTTATCTATAAAAGTTAAAAATGCTTTGACGGTATAAAAAAATAGCGATAAAAAACTTGACACAGCCGTTTAAAAAAACATTTTCGGTTATAGAAAAATTCCACGGAGGTTAAAATGAAAAAATTAGCTTTGTTGTTAATTTTGGTATCAATGGTGGCAATGTTATCAGCCACAACAATTTATGACATTCAATACACCACAAACGAAGGCGACGGCACTTATCCTTCTCCAATGGTTGACCAAGCGGTTACCGTTACTGCAATTGTTACCGGTGTTGGATTTACAAGTGCTCAAAGTTTCTTTATTTCGGATCCCGAAGGTGGTGCATGGCACGGTATTATGGTATATGGTGCCGACACACAACCCGAAGTCGGTGACGAAGTTGAAGTATCCGGAACCGTTAAAGAATATTACGGTTACACCGAAATCGGCGAAAATCCCACAGTTTCAATATTAAGCTCAGGTAATACTCTTCCCGCTCCGGTAGAAATTACTTGTTCGGAACTTGGCGAAGCCGTAGAAGGTTGCCTTGTAAAATTACCCGAAGTTACCGTTGCACAAGAACAAGACCAATACGGTCAGTGGTTGGTTACCGATGGAAACGGGCTTGCACAAATCGACGACGGATTCTTCTATCTTGACGAAGTGGATCCTCCTATCGTTATCACAGTAGGTGAAACATTCCCGTTCATTATCGGTTTATGCGATTATTCATACGGTGAATTCGGTATAAATCCCAGAACTCCTGCGGATTTGGGTGTTACACATAACGATAATAACATTATCAATCCGATTCAATACGTAAAAAATTATCCTAATCCTTTCAATCCTACCACTACAATAGCTTTCAATCTTGCTCACAATTCATTTGTTACGGTAGAAGTATTCAATCTTCAAGGTAAAAGAGTAAAAACTTTGATTAACGGCGAAAAACCCGCCGGTGAAAATACCGTTGTTTGGGACGGCACAAACAACAACGGCAAAACAGTAGGAAGCGGTATTTATCTTTATAAAATCAAAAACGGAAAATATACTTCAACAAAGAAAATGATTTTAATGAAATAGGACAAACTCTTTATACGGAGGTTTACAATGAGTTTCTTAAAAAAAGTATTCTGGTTAGGTGTATTCTCAGTAGGAGGATATTTTGGCTACAAGTTTTACCGAAGAATCAAATCGCTTTCCAATCTTCATAATACCCTTCCGCAATATCTGGAGAATATAATCGGCGAAGCACCCAAGCAAAAAATTAATCTTCAATTTAATAAAATGGTTTACGATCTTTGGTTTACTGCCGAAACAATAGAAAAAAATCCGAATCTCGAAGAAATGATTAGAGAATACATTGATGATTTCTATCCCGCTTTCAAAGGCATGAACATCGAAATCAATATTAACGAAAAAAACGAAGAAACCGAAGATGAAAAAACCTCTGACGAAAATGAAGAGATAAAAACCGAAGAAGAACATACCGAAGACGATATAGAATCATAAACGGTACACATTATCAACTTTATAAAAGCACATTCTTAAATAATTGAGAATGTGCTTTTTCTTTTTTATTAAAATTCCGCTTTTACCTCAATCGAAAGTTTGTGTTCGCTTCTTGCGTTTTCATACAGATTTGTATCATAATTCACCGTAGCGGAGGTAAATTTGTTCAATTTGTAATTAAAATTCATATTTCCTTTTAAATAAAATCCCGCTTTCTTATCATTCAAATTATTCAGATAATCACTGTTTTTCTTTCTGTTTCCCAGTTTCACTTTAAAAAACATTCTATATCTTCTTTTTAGAAATAACGTTACATTTTCTTCGGTATAATAATTTGCAATTTCATAATCATCGTTTGATAAAATTGATTTGGCATACTCGTTTTGAAAACCCAAAGTGGAATTTATGAGCATCGAGGAATTTGGTCTGTAAAAAAAGCCAAATTCATATTTTTTGCTATCAAAAAGCGACTGATAAATAGATTCCGTTTTTTTCTCCTTATCAAAAAGGATTTTGAATGAAATCGGAGGAGAATATCTGTAATTCAATTCATTTGAATAAGTTTTGGTTGTATTTTCAGCACTTTTTTGAAATCTTTGATCCAAAGTATTATTAATTTTAAAATCAAATCGGTAGCGGAACTTTTTAAAATCCGTCCAAACGGTCTGACGGAATATTTTTTTGCTTAAAATGGAATATGCCTTATTAAAAAAATAGTTTCGGTTGAAAAGATAAACCTCCTTTTTATGGGAAGAAACGGAATTTTCATACAAAAGTGCATAAGTCTCAAACTGCATATTCAAAGGAAATTTTTTAAAATACAAACTCGGCATTAGGTTTAGTGTGGAAGACAAATTAACTTCCGTGGATTTTTTCGGATGATCATAATCGATATATTTAATCACCCAATCGTATCCGCCTTCTCCTCCCAAAGCTCCTGTACTATCATACAATCCGTAGCTTACCTTTATCAATTCCCGTATTTTGGGATAAAAATCCAAATTGTTTATTTTGTATGACGAATTTAGAGTAACCGAATTTTTTAAGAAATTGTTTCTTAGGTTTATATCCGCCATATCAAAAGATTTTTTTTCGGGCTTTATTATTATTCTGTGCTGATATTTAAAATTCAAAAAATTATTATCCGATTTTATCTTGCTTTCCAATCCTATCGTGTGATTCAAAAGTTTTTTTTCATATTTGGAATTTTCCAAAGAATCGGCCTGTATATTTGCATAGGAAATTTTTAGAGCAAAGTCGTCATTTTTTTTGTAGATTAAATTATTTAATATATGATAATTCCTTTCTCCGTATTCATTGTTATTGTTGTTCATAATATTTTTTTGGAAATTAATCTCGGATTTGAAAGAGAACTTTCTTACGGTTTTATTAACTATTGCCCGATATGAAGTGTATTTTTTATCCGCCAAAGCGGTTATTAATTGATTTTGATTTTTATAAGATAATTTTAATTCGGGGAAAAACCTTGATTCTTTTTTATTAAAATCGGATTTCCATTCTTTAATTGTTCCGAAACTATCCACATGATTTAAGGAAAAGGAATTTTTTATGGTAAAATACTCAAACGGCGATAGATACAGAGAAATATTTTTTTCTATGCTTTTTAATGAATCGGGAAACAGCATAAATTCGTTGGATATTTCTTCATCATTGATATTGGAAAATGTTTTCAATTTTTCGGCTTGGCTTTTTATATCAAATGTCAATATCGGATTGATTTTATCCCAATCGGGTTTTAATATTATTTTTGTGGAATATGCTCCGGAATAATTATCTTTATCGTCTTTTGAAGAAAATTCGTTTTTATCATAATCGGTAATAATTCCCTCCGCATCCACTTGAAGAAAGTTATTTACCCAATTGAATTTCATATCGTAATTTACTTTCTTTTGAGGTGCCACCAATTTTATTATAGGCAGATAATCTCCCTGTTTTTCACCTACATAAACATAATAATCACCCTCGGAAGAAAGGGTATAATCACCGTTGCCAAATCCCACAAAGGTAAAGCGAATACTATAAACCGCAGTACTGTCATTCGGAGAATAAATATAATAAGTACCGCTATCGGACAATTTATAATCTCCTCCTTCGGGCAAATAGGTAACACCGCTTCCCCACGCTGTGTTATCCCCCGCTTGTTTTAAAATATTAATATCATCTTCCGATAAATTTTGAGTAAGCGGATTTTTTTTGTCATCGGCTTCATAAATCAAATAGCTGTAAATTTCGATATTATCACCAATGGCTATCTTATTATTATTCAAATATAAATTTTGACGATAAAACTCGTCGGTATAAAGAAAATATGCCGTAACATAAGAAATTGCCGAGATAAAATGTTTGTCCGTAAAAATTATACTTCCGTCCGAATAATCAATAGTATAATCGGTACCGCGTTGTAATTTGACACCGTTTAAATAAATCTCTTCCGAGGAAGGCACTATTTTTAATCCGGTATTATTTTGTACGGAAAGATAATAAGGTCCTTGTTTTGATTCTTCGCAATAGAAGTGGGCACTACCCTTTTTCCCTTTCGATAAGGCAATTGCTCCTTTGAAGTAGTTATTTTTAAAATATTTGGCTTTGATACCTTCAAAAAAAGGATGATAATTAATAAATCGGGTATTATCGTATTCCATTTCCAAATCGCCGAACTTCAATTCGTATTGCCTTCCGAAAATTCTAATGTAAATATTATCCAAAGAGCTTAACTCTTTCGAATTGCCTTCGGTGGTTATGGGAGTTTGGTTGTCCGATAGTTGTGATTCGATATTGATATTTTCTGATAACTGTCCGTTTATTTTAAGAAAAAGAGTTTGATCAAATGTAACATCCTGCCCGTTTGATACGGTAAATGAGATTGTTTTGGAACCGCTTATATTCAGGTTTGTTGTCGTTTCCGAAAATAATGAGCGTTTTCGTTTGATTTTGGTTAATAATGAATCGGATATTTCGGTAGGAAAGTAATTTTGATACTTTTTTGTAAGATTTTCGGGATATGTAATTAGTTCAATGTGAACATTTTTAAAATTATGAAAAAATTCTATTTTCCCCGCATCATAATCTATGATATAATCGTTTTTTTCTTTTAAAAGCAAAGTATCCGACAGAACTATTTGAGAATTTTTTATAATCGGTTGTGGCAAACTATACAAGTGATTTTTTTCCACCTTTTCCAGAAGAATGTTTTTTATGATAGGAGAATAAAAGTTATAGGATAAAATTGTAACCGTGATGCCAAAAAGAATAAAAAAAACAACCGATTTTTTCATTAAGTTAATATTTTGTTACTGTCCAATCAATAAGCTTTTTATTTTGATAAACAAATTTTGCGGAAAAGAATTTATCTTCAAAAACCCACGGTAAAAAGATTTTATCGCCTTCCCAGAGATTAAGATTTAATAACTTGTCTTTTTTTATCCACTTTAAGATGCCTTCGTCCGAAGCGGAAAGCTCTCCTGTAAATTTATTGCTTTGAAACACGAAAACAAGCCAATCATTTTCTCCGTCAAATTGGGGAAATGTGATTATTCCTTTTAATACGGGATTAATTATTTTTAGTCCGCTTTCTTCGGATACTTCTCTAATCACGCAATCTTCCGGCGATTCACCTTTTTCAAATTTGCCTCCGAGACCGTTCCATTTACCCTTGTGCATATCATCTGTCTTTTTTACTCGATGCAACATAAGAACGAAATCATCTTTTCGAACATAACATAAAGTGGCGGGAATAATCATAATTCATCCGATTCCAAGGGTATCAAAATCCACATTAAGATATATAAAAGAACACCGGACCCCGCATACAAAAACATCACGATAAATATCAATCTGATAATTGACGGATCCCAATTCAAATATTTACCCAATCCGCCGCATACGCCAGCAACAAATTTGTCATTTCTCGAACGATATAGTTTTATCTGCGGAAGATTTTCGGATTCTCTTTCGGGTAAAATAAGCCATAGAATGAAATACAATATCAAACCGCTTCCGCCCCAAAAAAGAGACACCAAAAATACCAATCTTACCAAAAGCGGTTCTATCCCGAAAGTTTCGGCTATTCCCGCACATACACCCGCAATCGATTTATTATTTTTTGATCTATGCAAACGATTCATATTGCCTCCTTGCTTTTGATACAAGGCATAATTGTGTGATTTTCTTGTCAAATTATTATTCCGTAATATCAGATAGGAAAAGTTTATATCCTTTTAAAAAATTATCAATCCAAGCGAAAAATCCCATAATCACCTTATTTTATTTCATAATATCAAATTAATTATTTATACTTTTTACTTTACAAAAATTTATCTATAAAAGAAATAAGTAAAAGAGAAAAATAATCAGGAGGTAAGAAGATGAAAAAAACAATTTTTTTTATTATGTTTTTATTTTATTCCGTTTTTGCGATTTCTTCCATTGTAGATATAACCACAAATAACGATAAAATAATTTTCGGTCGGAAAAATTCGGTTATTGTTCAAGAAGACGGTAAAATTTTCGTAACATATGGAAAAAGAACGGATGAACAAAAATTTTCCTTGTATTTTGCTTTTTCGGAAAACGGCAATGATAATTTCACCGAAACATACATCGATACGCTATACAATTATCCTTTCATAAAGGAAAAAACAGCCCCCGTAATATTTGTTTCCGATAACAAAATCATAATTTATTATACAAAAAGCAGAAATCCCTCTTCGTTTGAGCTTTGGGAAGCAATCAGCACCGATAACGGTTCAACTTTTCAAAAACAATTTACGGAAGATAACATATTTTTACCGGTGGATTTAACATTCGACGGCGAAAATCAATTTTTGTCTTATATCAAAGGTAAAAACAAAATTATTACCAATTATCTGTATTACACCAAATACGAACAAACGGAAAATTTAACACTTTTACCCTTTTTTAATGACGGCAATGAAAATTCGGGAATGACTCACAGCAATGATGACATATTTATTTCAAACACCGAAAATACTGCTCCCACATTCCATTCTTTGGTAACCACTTCGGGACAAATCGTTTCAAACGGCAATTATTATTCTTTGAATCAAATATTCCAAAACGGCTATCTGGAAAACGTTCCCGAAGAAAACTACATTTTACCTCAAGATTTTGACCCCGATATGCCTTTTGATAATTTGGACGCAAATATCATCTATGTGAATATTCAAGGAAATCACTACACATCAAAATTGGGTAGAATTCAAGTGGTAGGTGTGGAAAACATTCCTGTTTATTCGTGGTATCCACAAAATGCCGAACAGGCTGAGGAAGCTATTGAAAACGGATATAATTGGCTATCACCCGAAAACATCATATATGTAAATCAAGTAACTCTTTTCGATACCGTTTGGACGGACGGTCCTTCGGGAGATATTGAAAATAACTCTATTATTTTTACACAAAAAACATTGTGGATAAAAGGAAGTATTGCAGAAAAACAAATTTGGGGAAGTAGCGAAAACATTTACATCGTGGGAGATATTACATATCAAAATACCGAACCCGGTCAAGCGCCCGATAATCCCGATAATATAAATCAAAACGATTATTTCGCTTTAATATCAATGAAAAAAATCATAATAAAATATAAATTTATCGATCCTATGAATAATTTTGCTACCAATTCCGATAATTGCGACGGTATTAATCTATACGGTGCATACTGTGCTTTGCAAGAAGCCGACCCGAATATATATGGCGATTTCGTTTCGCATTATGACGGTGTATTAACCTTTGAATATCAACACCCGCACGGTTCTACGCCGGATTTTATGGCTCCCAGCCCCTTCACGGGGAACGATACATTATACACCTATGTGGATTTGCATAAATTTATCTATCCTCCCGATAATTCATTACCCTCTGAACTTTTGCCATATAATATCCACGGAGGAGACCCCGTTTCTCCATACGATATGTGCGGCTATCCTTATGAAGCCGAAAACTATCAACCGAATTCAAACGTACCGCCCTACGGTGCCGATTATCCTTGGTACAATCCCGTTTGGCCCGAATCCGCCGAATACATCGTTACGGAAAGAGGAACAATAAATCTTTTCGGAGGAGTATATCAAGTGAGAAAAGGATTTTTGCATCGTTCGGGAAACGATTCTTACAATCACCCCGATAATAGTTGGATGCTGGATAACCAAACGTTTAATTACGGCGGTTATCATCCCTCCACCGGCTACGGAAAAAATTATCATTTTGATAAAAGATTTCTGATAAATCCCTTTCTTGATATGCCTTTGAGTTTTGTAAATATCCCACATCAGAATATTATCATAAAACTATCTACCGACAACGGTGAAACATTTCAGGAATTATTAAATGAAGAAGTTCCGATTTCACTTTTGCGAAAAAAATTATTTAAACTTGATGACGGTTTTCTTTTTGCCGTGCAAGGTTCTTCTTCGGAATTGTTTTTGGTAAGTATCACCGAAAACGGTATTATCCAAGATATAGTAGGGTTGGATTTTAGTGAGCTATCAAACAGTGTTGTAGTAAAAAATTTGTTTTTATATCAAAACACTTTATATATTTTGGCGGACGATTTTACAAACGAATATCTTATTTATCATCAATTGGGAGGAGAAGGTTATGTGCTATTGAATAATTTTGAGAAACCACTTATTTCCGATTACATACTAGTGGGAAATGAAGACCTTTTTGCTTATTATATCAAATCGAACGGTGAAGAAATAAACGTGTACGCCTTCGAATCGCCCCTGATAAATCAAATGACCGAAAAACAACCCATTGATATAGATTTTGAGATAAATGCCAAATCAAAACTCTCTTCATTTGTTTTCGATAATATCGGGAATTTTGTAATATGCACCAATAATCCCACAGGAGAAACTTCTTACATAAAATTGGTAAAATCCACCTTGCAGGATGTAAGTTCCGATAACAATTCCGTTACAGCCTCACCCGTTACATTCAAATCATATCCCAATCCTTTCAAATTATCAAGTCGCAGCCAAAAATCTCAATTTACAATATCTTTTTATTTGCCGAAATCCGAAAATATGAAAATTTCCATATACAATATCAAAGGACAATTGGTAAAAAAATTAACCGATAAAAAAATGCCTGCCGGAAATCATAAAATTCTCTGGAAAGGTACAGATTCCAAAGAGAAAAAAGTAAAAAGCGGTATTTATTTTTATCGGATAGAAAGACCAAATGCGGAAATTGTTAAAAAATTCGTTTTGATAAATTAATCTCAATTTTGTCGGGGAACTGCTGAGTTTCCCCGATTTTTTTTGAAGACTCTACCTTAAATTATGATTTGCAATTTTGAATCACAAACCAAAGCGATGTTCATAAATTTTTATTTTTTATTAAAACGGATACCGTCAAAGAGAAATCCCCAAAAAGATTCCGAAAGATTTACACCTGTATTTTAAAACTACAAAACGGTTGTTTTTCTTTTTGCTTGACGAATAAATTTCACAAAAAAATTAGTGCGATGATATTTTGCTTTAACTTGTATTTATCTTATACTTTAATATAAAAAAATGCTGAACAGGAGAAAATATGTATCAAATATTACTTGCCGCCGCAAATACGGCACAACAAAGACCGAATACTTTTGTATCAATGATTCCGCTACTTTTGATATTTGTAATTTTTTATTTTATGATAATACTTCCGAACAAAAAAAGACAAAAAGAACATCAAAAGATGATTGATAATCTGAAAGTTCATGATGTAATTATAACAAACGGCGGGATAATAGGAAAAATTGTAAACATCAAAAAAGATAAAAATACCGTTGTAATCAGAATAGACGAAACCACAAACGCAAAAATGGAAATACAAAGAATAGCCATCGCAGGTGTGATAAATGAGTCAAAAGAAACCAAAACTGCTTCCAATTAGAATTATCGGCGATAAGGTATTACGACAAAAGGCAAAACCGATAGAAAAAATAGATGATGAGTTATTGGATTTTGCCGCTGATTTGACATATACGATGTATGAAAAAGACGGTATAGGATTAGCGGCACCTCAGGTAGGAAAATCTATCAGAATGTTTGTGGTTGATCCCTTTTGGGGTGGTGAAAAAGAAAATAAAAAAAAGCCTTATGTTTTGATAAATCCCAAATTTATCTCTTTTGAAGACGAAGATGAAGCCGAAGAAGGATGTTTGAGCATTCCGGGAATTTTCGAAAAAGTGGTTCGAGCAAAAAAAGTCGTATTGGAAGCAATGAATCTGAAAGGACAAATTTTGAAATACGAAGTTAGCGATTTGTTTGCCAGAGTTATTCAGCACGAAAATGATCACCTAAACGGCATATTATTTATTGATAAGATTCCCAAACTAAAAAGAATTATGATTGCAAAAAAATTAAAGGATCTTATGAAAACCACCGACGAAAACGGAGTAAATATTTTTAAAGAACCGAATGAAAATTAAAAGAATTATCTTTATGGGAACCCCCGAATTTGCCGTTCCCACATTGGAAAAATTGGTAAAAGAAGGCTACAAACCTCTTTTGTGCATTACACAACCGGACAAAGCAAAAGGCAGAAACAAAAAGGTGCAACCCTCGGAAGTGAAAAAAATCGCGATAAAACATAATATACCGTTAATTCAACCGGAAAATGTCAATTCCGAAGAAACCGTAAAAAAAATAGCAGAGCTATCGCCGGATTTGATTATCACGGTTGCCTATGGCGGTTATTTAGGCAAAAAAATAAGAAATCTTCCGAAGTATAAATCTATTAATCTGCACCCCTCTCTTTTGCCTTTGTACAGAGGCGCCGCCCCGATTAATTACGCTCTTTTTAACGGAGACGACATCACAGGAAATACTATTTTTAAATTAACGGCAAAAATGGATGCGGGTCCAATTATTCATCAAAGAAAAATAAAAATAGAAAAGGATGATAACTACACTTCTCTTTCGGACAAATTGGCTCGTCTCGGTGCGGAGGATATTATCAAAGTTATTAATCTTTTCGAAGAAAACAACGTAATCTTTATTCATCAAGATGACGAAAAAGCATCCTATACAAAAAAAATAGAGAAAGAAGATCTGAAAATAAATTGGAACGATAGCGCCAATACGATTTATAATAAAATCAGAGGATTATCCGAAAAACCCGGAGCATTTTTTATATACAACGATAAGAAAATCAAGGCGATCAAAGCGGATAAAACCACTGATAAAAGTACTCGAAAACCCGGTACGGTTGTTAAAATCATCAAAAATTACGGAATCCGAGTTGCTACCGGAACAAACGACATTATTCTCACAAAATTGCAACCGGCGGGGAAAAAGATTATGAACGCTTATGCTTTTTATATAGGAGCGCGTTTCAAGGAAAATACGGTTTTTTATTAAAATATGAAGAAAAAAGATAAAAAAGAATTTAAAAGAAACGACGTTAGAATTAAGAACATCAGCATTTCCGATATGGATATTTTCGAAGATGAAGATAACCATATTGCCGATAAAACGACATCCAAAATTTTGGAAAAATACAAAACCAGCAAAAAATCGGGATTAAATCTTAAAGTAGGTAGAATATTAAAAATCAAATCGAATTACAAAGCGGAAGTCCTTTGCGAAAATAAAATTTATGATGCAATATTAAGCGGCAGACTAAAACAAATCGCTTTTGAAAGCAGAAATATCGTGGCAGTGGGAGATTTGGTAAAAATCGATTTGTCATCTCAACCCCGAATAGAAGAAATCCTTGATAGAAAATCTCAAATATCACGCTTTAGCGAAGGTAAAATTCAAAAGGAAATAATCATAGCCTCAAATATCGACCAATTGATTATAACCGTTTCATACAAAGAACCCGCTGTTAATTTCGGTTTGATAGATCGATATATTTGTGCTGCGGAAATAGAAAATATCACACCTATAATTTGTATAAATAAATTTGATCTTTACAAAGAAGATACATCCTTTAAAGAAAACATAGCCTATTATAACAAATTCGGATTTACCACGATTTTTGTATCCGCAAAAACAGGTGAAGGATTGGATAAATTAAAAGAGATATTAAAAAACAAAATCAGTGTTTTTTCAGGACATTCGGGAGTGGGTAAATCTTCGCTGATTAATGCTTTGCAACCCGGACTGAATTTAAAAGTATCCGATGTGAGCCAACATACTTCCAAAGGCACCCACACTACCACCACATCCAAAATGCTGATGTGGGATTTCGGCGGATTTTTGATAGATACCCCGGGAATAAAAACATTTACTTTAAATCATAAGGATATTGATAAAATCCCGAAAATCTTTCCCGGCTTTAAAGTTTATCACCCGATTTGTAAATTTTCCGATTGTACACATATTCACGAAGAGCAGTGTGCGGTTAAATCGGCTTTGGCAAAAGGAGAAATTTTAAAAGAACGTTATCACTCCTATTTAAGGATTTATGATTCTTTGAAGGTATAATGAAAAATTTCGGTTTGTTTGTAAACCCTTTTGATAAGGATATAGGCGATAAGATTAATCATATACTAAAAAAATTATATCAAGAACATAGTGTAAATTTTGTAGCGCTCTGCAAAGAAAACAATTTTCCCGAATTTGTTCAAAAAGATACCGATAAGACAATTGATATTATCATTGTGTTCGGTGGTGACGGAACGATTTTGCGAGCCAAAGAATTTGCCATAAAATATAATGCCCCCATTTTAGGAGTAAATACAGGTAATTTGGGTTTTTTATCCGAAATCACGCCGGAAGAATTGGAGCGATTTATCAAATCACTTATTCAAAACAAATACAAAATTCAAAGTAGAATGCTTTTGAAGGTATTGGTAAAGCGAGAGAAAAAAACAATCTACTCTGACGGTTTGGCTCTTAACGACGTTGTTATTTACAGAGGTATAACGCCCAAACTTATGGATATATCAATTTATAGCAACAAGCGAAGCGTGGTGGAAACCAGATGTGACGGACTGATAATTTCCACACCCACCGGTTCTACGGCATATTCGCTTTCCGCAGGCGGTCCCATTCTTTCGCCCGTTATGGACGCTATTGTGGTAGCCCCCCTAAATCCGCATGTTCTCACCGTTCGCCCGATGGTATTTTCTTCCACGGATATAATAAGCATTCGCACATACAAAGAGGGTCTTTTGCAAATCGACGGAAAAAACACAATGGAATTAAAACCGGATGACATTATTGTAACCACGGCTTCGGACAAAAGGGTTAATTTTGTAAAATTGGGAAATCGGACATTTTATCAAATTTTACGTAAAAAACTTCACATGGGTAAAAAATGATACTCTCTTTAAAGATAAGCAATTTTATCTTGGTTAAAGATTTGGAGTTGAATTTTGCAAACGGACTAAATGTGATTACGGGAGAAACGGGAACCGGCAAATCGGTTATCATAGGTGCGATAAACGCCATTTTCGATAAAAAAACCAAAAAAGATGTCCTACTTGATGCATCCCAAAAAGCCTATCTTGAAGCCACTTTTTCCATAAAAAATATCCACAATGAGTTATTTGAAAAATATGATATAAAACCGGAGAACAACGAAATTTTTATATCAAGGGAATTTTATCCCGATAACAAACGAAAAAGTTTTATAAACGGTCGTAGGTTTACACATGATATTGTAGCCGAGTTCAAAGATTTACTTTTGGATTTTCATTCTCAACACAATCATCTTAACTATTTAAATCCCGATTTTCAAATGCATCTTTTGGATTTGTATTCAAATAATGAAAATTTGTTGGAAAGCTACAAAAAACTTTATTATAAGATAATTTCTTTTGCAAAATCTTTGAAAGATTCTATTCGCAAAGAAAAGGAAAAAGCCGATAAAATCGAACTTTACAAATACCAACTGGAAGAATTGAAACAAGCACAATTAACAGAAAACGAAGATGAAATTTTGGAAAAAGAATTAAAAACTCTCACATATGCCGAGGACATTTTAAATATCTTTTCGGAAATTAACTATCAATTTTACGAATCGGAAACTTCTTTATATGATATTATTTATCAAAAAATACATCTATTGGATAACTTTTCGGAAGTGGACATTGTAAAAGAAAGTTTGGACTATCTTAAAAATATTGCCGAAAATTTGGACTCGCTAAATAATCTTACCCGAAACGCCGAAGACATTATTTTTGTGGATAAAGAAAGATTGGAAGAAATTACCGAAAGATTGGATTTGATTAACGAGCTGAAAAGCAAATACAAAAAAAATTCCCGTGAACTGATTGAATACCAAAAAGAAATCGAAACACAGATAAATAACTTTCAAACCGATAAAGAAAATATAGACAAACAAAAAGAAGAATTAAAAGATAAGATTAATAAATTAATGGAGATAGCAAAACAATTATCCACCAAGAGAAAGAAATATGCCCCCTTGTTTGAAGAGGAAATTTGCAATAATCTGAAACGGCTATCCATACCCGATGCACAATTTAAAATAAAAATTGACAAAAAACCTATATCAAAAGAAATATTTAACGGCTTAGAAATTCCTTCGTTAAAAGGCTTTGATAGTGTGGATTTTCTATTTTCGGCAAACCGTGGAAAGGATGCCAAAACCCTAAAATCTTCGGCATCCGGGGGAGAACTTTCCCGAATAGTTCTTTCCATAAAAAAAATTTTAGCCGAAAAACTAAAAGAAAAAACCCTGATCTTTGATGAAATTGATGCCGGTATCGGAGGTAAAACGGCCAAAGTAACAGGAAAATTCATCGGAGATATTTCTCAAAAAACACAGGTAATTTGTATAACTCATCTTGCGCAAATTGCCGCATATGCGGATATGCATATAAAAATAGATAAAGTAAATCAAAAAAATAAAACATTGATTAAGATAGAAAATTTAGAAAAAAATAAAAGAATATTGGAAATTGCACGAATGCTATCGGGAAACACTTCGGATAGTGCAATTAATCATGCAAAAGAAATATTAAATCGAAAGGAGTGATTAAAATGGTTATGTTCAGATTGAGAAGAGAAACAAAATTTTTCATTATTTTTATAATCTTTTTTATTTCATTTTATTTAGCGGCAAAATGGTCACATATTTTTTCCGGATTTAAAAATAGACAAGTACGACCGAATCTTGAATATGCAATGAAATTATTTAATAATGCCAGAAACTACAAAAAGATAAAAATCATAATTACCGAAGGCAAAGAAGATAATAATATCGATGCAATAAATTCTTTGGTTTCCAAATATGGCAAAACAATATACGTAGAAAAAAAACCGCTTTATTTTACAGCAATTATCCAAATTCCGGATAGCTTGTATTCCGATTTTATTACAAATTTACGACAAATAAAAATGCCAAACGAAGAAAACATTATCACAACACCGCAAAAAACCACAAAAATAGATATCAAAGAACATCTTCAAAATGCTATTTTGGCAAAAGAAACCATTATTACGGCATTGAAATCAAAAAGAATTTCGCCTGACCGATTTACCAATTATCAAAAACAATTAAATAAAATTCAAGCCGAAATAGATTCGTTAAAAAGTATTGATACATTAACAAAAATAAACTCAAAACAAAATATCGTGCTACTTTCGGCATACAAAAACATAAACGTAAATAATCTTTCCACATCGATTAAAGTTTTTATGTTAGCTCTCATAGCCAGTATGATAGCATTATCCATTTTGGGATTTATTTTATATTTCTTTACGGCTTTGATTTTGTTCCTTATGAAAAAGGTAGGTATAAAAACGGCCACTGCATCTTCCGGTTCGTATAAATATAATTATAACAAAGGATATTACGGCAAAAGCGGTATAAAAAGAGTAAAAAGAATATACAAAGACAAAGAATCACCACAAAGAGAAGATGATTAAAATCTTATAATAGAGGGGGTAATATGTCGTTGTGGATGATTTGGATTATAATAGGTATAGCCTGTGTAATCATAGAAATTTTTACGCCCGGATTTTTCTTTATGAGCATCGGAATGAGTGCCATACTCACAGGCTTATTTGCGTTGGTTGTATCTAATGTTTTTATTCAGGCTATTGTATTTATTATCATCTCGTTTCTCATCTTTATAAATATGAAAAAATTAAGCAAAAAAATTTTTAAAACGACAGACAAACCCACAAACGTTTACGCCCTGATAGGCAAAAAGGGTATGGTAACCAAAGATATAACTAAAACCACACGCGGTTATGTGAAGATAAACGGCGAAATTTGGTCTGCAATTTCCGTAAATGAAGATGATATTGAAAAAGATTCTATCGTAGTAGTTAGAAAAGTGGAAGGCAATAAGGTTATTGTAGAAAAGTTAGAGGAGGAAAAATGACAACATTCCTTATTTTAATTTTAATAGTTTTGGTGGTTTCAATCCTTTTAAAGGGTTTGATTGTTGTAAAACAGGCACAAGTGGTTCTTATCGAAAGATTGGGTAAATACCACAGAACATTGGATAGCGGTTTGCATATTATTTGGCCTATTGTGGATAAACCCAGAGCCATTCGTTGGCGTTATGTAAAAACGGATTTTCAGGGTAACAGCTATGTAATCAACCGATTGGAGCGTAGAATCGATTTAAGAGAAACGGTTTATGATTTTCCGCGTCAAAATGTGATAACGGCGGATAACGTTTCCATTGAAATAAACGCACTCTTATATTTCCAAATTACAGACCCGATTAAGGCGGTATATGAGATAAATAACCTACCCGATGCCATTGAAAAACTCACCCAAACTACATTGCGTAATGTGATAGGCGAACTGGATCTCGACAAAACCCTTACTTCACGAGATACGATAAATTCGAAATTGCGAGATATTCTGGACGAAGCCACAGACAAATGGGGAGTAAAAGTAAACAGAGTGGAACTTCAAGACATCAATCCGCCGGCAGAAATAAGACAGGCAATGGAAAAACAAATGAGAGCCGAAAGAGACAGAAGAGCAAAAATATTGGAAGCGGAAGGTATCAAACAATCCAAAATATTGGTTGCCGAAGGTGAAAAAGGTGCCAGTATCACAAAAGCACAAGGAGAAGCTCAAGCCAGAATTTTAAGAGCCGAAGGAGAAGCTACCGCAATAAAAAAAATATCCGAAGCGGTTCTTTCCACTACCACAGATCCGGCTCAATATCTTTTGACATTAAAATATATCCAAGCTTTTGACAAACTTATTCAAAAAGGTGATAAAACAGTGGTTCTTCCTTATGAAGCCACATCACTTTTGGGCTCGTTAAAAGCTATGGAAAAAATATTAAAAAATTAAAAGAGGTTTTTTATGACTACAAACAACAATTCTAACAAACAAAAAGACATTTTTTCCATGAACGAAAAGGAAATTCTAAAAGAACTTGGAAAATTTGAAATTGATATAAAAGAATTTAAAAAATTATCCAAAGAAGATTTAATTGATAGATATTTTGAATTAAAAGCCGGAAAAGAAGGACTTGCATATGTAAAGGGTGCTTTGGAAGTTGTTGACGACGGATACGGTTTTTTAAGATTTCCCAAATACAATTACACTCAGGGAAGAAACGATGTTTACGTAAGTAGCGCACAAATAAAAAAATTCGGTATGAAAAAAGGACATATGGTTTCGGGTCCGGTAAGAGCCCCGAAAGACGACGAAAAATATTTTGCACTTATCCGCGTGGATACCATAAACGGCATGTCACCAAATACAATTAGAAATATCATGCATTTTGATAGGCTCACGCCTTATTATCCCAAAGAAAAATTAAATCTCGAAACAAAAGAGGAAGATATTTCCACCAGAATTATCAATCTTTTTACACCTATCGGCAAAGGTCAAAGAGGACTGATAGTAGCGGCACCCAGAACCGGTAAAACCGTTTTGATGCAAAAAATAGCTAATGCCATTCTCACAAATCACCCCGAAGTGCATGTTATCGTTCTTTTGGTTGACGAACGTCCGGAAGAGGTTACCGAGATGAAAGAGATACTTATAAAAGGTAATTCGGAAGTTATCAGTTCCACTTTCGACGAAGTTCCCAGAAATCATGTTCAAGTTGCCGAGATGACTTTGGAAAGAGCCAAAAGAATGGTGGAAGTGGGAAAAGATGTGGTAATTATGCTTGATAGTATCACAAGATTGGCAAGAGCCTATAATATGGTTACACCTTCCAGCGGAAGAGTGCTATCCGGCGGTTTGGATTCCAATTCTTTGCACAAACCCAAGAAATTTTTCGGTTCGGCAAGAAATACAAAAGAAAAAGGCTCGCTCACAATAATCGCTACGGCACTTGTGGATACGGGAAGTAGAATGGATCAGGTAATTTTTGAAGAATTTAAAGGCACCGGAAATATGGAACTTGTTTTGGAAAGAAGCCTTAGCGATATGCGTTTATTCCCCGCTATCGATCTTATCAAATCCGGAACCAGAAGAGAAGAGCTTTTGCTTAGTAAACACGAATTGAAAATGATGATAGTTATCAGACAATATCTCAAATCGTTAAGCCCGCTACAAGGTTTGGAAACAATTATCGGTAAAATGAAAGTTACAAAAAATAACGAGGAATTTCTTAAAATAGTAAGCAAATAAAATATGGAGTTATTATCACCGGCGGGAAGTTTAGAAAAATTAAAATACGCCATACATTACGGAGCTGATGCGGTATATGCTGCCGGAAAAAAATTCGGATTACGAGCCAAAAGTTTAAATTTTACCGATGAAGAGCTAAAAGAAGCGATTAATTTGGTTCATGCTTCAAACAAAAAGATATATATCACGGTAAATATCTTTGCTCACAATCGGCATATACCCGAATTAGAAGATTATCTTTCTTTTTTGGAATCGATAAAACCTGACGCTTTGATAATATCCGACCCTGCGATATTTGAATTGGCTCGTGAAATTGCTACCGATATTCCCGTTCATATTAGCACACAAGCAAACGTTACAAGTTGGCGTTCCGTAAAATTTTGGCACAAAATGGGAGCCGAACGAGTAATTTTGGCACGGGAACTTACGATAGACGAAATAAAGGAAATCAAAGACAAGGTTCCCGAAATGGAATTGGAGATGTTTGTTCACGGTGCTATGTGTATGTCTTATTCCGGCAGATGTTTGCTAAGTGCATTTCTAAACGGAAGACACGCAAATTTGGGAGATTGTTCACAGCCTTGCCGATGGAAATATCATCTAATGGAAGAAAAACGCCCGGGTGAATATTTTCCCATTGTAGAAGATGATTACGGCACATATATCCTAAATTCCAAGGACTTATGTCTGATTGACAGATTGCAGGAAATAAAAGATGCAGGCATTTCGAGCATAAAAATTGAAGGCAGAATGAAAAGTATATACTACGTAGCCAATGTAGTGAGAACATATCGAAAAGCCCTTGATAATTTGGATAAAAATATTCTGTCCGATAAAAAACTTTATGAAGAATTGGACAAAGTTAGTCACAGAACATACACACATGCTTTTTTTGATAGCTTTGATTCCACCAAAACGCAATATTACAAAACTTCTTCATACGTAAGAACCCACAAGGTATTGGGATATATCATAGACACAATGGATAATAACGCTTTGTTGGATGTGAGAAACAAATTCTTTTCGGGGGATACGGTCGAAATGATTTTTCCCGATTTGAAAGATGATAAAAAATTCGTAATAAATAAAATTATTGATCAAGAAGGGAATAAATTGCAATTTACCAAACCGAATACAATTGTAAAACTGGAATTACCTTTTATTCCCCGAAAAATGGGTATTCTTCGCAAAAAAATTGAGGTCTAAATGAAAAAAACACTTTTTTTCGTCCTGTTGTTTTTACCGATTTTAATATTTTCACAAACACCGAAAGAAATTTTTAAAAAAGCAAAATCCCACACATTGGAAAATGATTTCATACCTCTTTATAAGAACCTTTGCAAAAACTATCCTAATGATTATTATGCACAATTATCTTTGCTAGAGCTTTCCAAAATCGAGCTGTTAAAAAGAAATTATCAAAAAGCTCTTGATTACTTGAAAAAAATCGATAATCCAAAAATAAAAGAAAAACCCTATTGGCTTGCGAAAGTATATTTAAAACTCGGTAAATACATTCCCGCCATATATTCGGCTCAAAATTTTATCTATTTGGCACCTTATCAAAAAGACAAAGCGGAAGATATGCTTATCACCATTGCGGAAGCATTTATACAAAAGAAAAGCTACTACAAAGCTCTGTCCACATTGAATTCATTAAGAAAATCGGAATACGCAAATAATTTTATTCCTCTAATTGTCTATAAAACCGGCGAATGCTATGAAAAATTGGAAAAATACGAAAAAGCCATAAAAATTTATAAAAAAATGAAGATTGATTTTCCTTATAACCAATATACCTATTTTGCTCAGGACAGAATTTATGAATTAACTTCGGAATATGATATTAAATTGAACGATACGCCCAAAAAACCGAAGAAATTGGATAAAGCCGCCGTTTCCCCGAATGATTTTGATTTATATTTGCAAGCGGGAGCATACGGAACAAAAGCAAAGGCTCTTTTACAACAAAAAAGAATAAATTCTTTGGGAATAAAAACCACCATAGGGAAAAAAACAAAGCACAATAAAGCTCTTTATATAGTATATGCAGGACCTTTTAAAAATACCGACGAAATGAAAAAAGCATCAAACAAACTAAAAGAAAAAAACATTGAATTTTTTATCTACAAAAAGTATAAAGAATGAAAACAGAAAAACTTACCCCGATGCTCAAACAATTTTTGAAAATCAAAAATCAACATCCGGACAAATTGATTTTGTTCAGAATGGGAGATTTTTACGAAACCTTTTTCGATGATGCCAAAATTGCTTCCAAATATTTGGGAATTACACTTACTTCGCGAAACAAAAAAGCCGATGATCCCATTCCCTTAGCCGGTTTTCCGCATCATGCCCTTGATAATTACCTTGATAAATTGGTAAAAAACGGTATCAAAGTAGTGATATGTGAACAGTTGGAAGACCCTAAAAAAGCAAAAGGATTGGTAGAAAGAGGTATCACCGATATTATTACCCCCGGCTCGATTATTGATTCCAACCTTTTGGAAAATTCGCAAAACAATTACCTTGCCGCCGTGTATTATCCTGAAAATGCTTCTAAAATAGGTATTTCCTTTTTGGACGCTTCCACTGCCGATTATTATTTCAGCGAAATAAAAGAAAATCAATTAAAAAACGAACTTACAAGATTTAATCCTTCCGAAATTGTGGTTATTGATAAAAATACCGAAGATAAAATAAAGAATCTATTAAAAAATCAAGCACCTACCATCACACTATTTGAAGATTTTTTTTATGACTATCAAGAAGCAAAAGAGATTTTAACGGATCAATTTCACACATCGGGATTGGAAGGTTTTAATGCAAAAGGTAAGAAAAACGGCATTATCGCCGCCGCTATAGCACTTATCTATATCAAATCGTTGAAAAAAAGCGAACTCTCTCATATCAATTCCATAAGATACTATTCCATAGACAACTTTATGCAAGTGGATGAAACAACACGACGCAATCTTGAACTTTTACGCTCTTTACGTTTCGGGAATAAAATAGGCACATTGATTTCCGTTTTGGATAAAACAAAAACCCCTATGGGTTCGCGCGAGCTGGAAAAACGTCTTCTAAATCCGTTATTAAACAAAAACGAAATAGAAAAAAGATTGGACTTTGTGGGAATTTTTAAAGAAAAAATCTATCTTACCACCGATTTAAGAAATATCTTATCAAATATCGGAGATTTAAGCAGATTACTTAGCAAAGTGGGAACACTAAGAATTAACCCCAAAGAAATTAACGCCTTAAAAAATTACCTTTCATCTTCCGTTTTAATAAAGAACATTCTTGAAAAATATAATTATGATTTGATAAACGAGCTGGTGCAACAGATAGGTAATTATAACCGAATAATCGAATTTATCGACAAAGCCGTTACGGAAGATCCGCCTCATATTATCACCGAAGGAAACATCATCAAAGAAGGATATAACGCCGAATTGGACGAATTAAGACAAATAAGCCTCGACGGGAAAAAATGGATTGCCAGAATGGAAGAGAGCGAAAGAGAAAAAACCGGTATTCCCTCTTTAAAAGTTGGATACAACAAAGTTTTCGGTTATTATATAGAAATCACAAAAACACACAAAGACAGAGTTCCCGATTACTATATTCGCAAACAAACTTTGGTAAATTCCGAGAGGTACATTAGCCCGCAACTGAAAGAATATGAATCCAAGGTTTTGGGAGCGGAAGAACGAATAAAAAATATTGAATACGAGCTTTTTACGGAAATTCGTAAGGAAATAAAAAAATATTTGACCGAAATGCAAAAATTCGAACAAATCGTTGCCGAGATAGATGTTTATACCAATTTTGCATATATCGCGCACCAAAATGATTATCACAGACCGGAATTTAATGCCGAAGGTATTCTTGAAATGAAAAATTCACGACATCCGGTTATCGAAAAACTGCTGGAATCGGAAAAATTTATTCCCAATGACGTTTATTTAAATGATACCGATCACTTGATAGCAATAATCACAGGACCGAACATGGCAGGTAAATCCACATATCTAAGACAAGTGGGACTGCTTATTATTATGGCTCAAACCGGAAGCTTTATTCCCGCGGAAAAAGCCAACCTTCCCATTATAGATAAAGTTTTTACCCGTGTGGGAGCATCGGATAATCTCGCTTTCGGACAAAGCACCTTTTTAGTTGAAATGCTGGAAACGGCAAATATTCTTAATTCGGCTACCAATAAATCACTTATCCTACTTGATGAAATAGGCAGAGGCACCAGCACCTTCGACGGACTTAGCTTAGCGTGGTCAATTGTCGAATACATCCATAATTATCCCAAATTGAAAGCAAAAACGCTTTTTGCCACACATTACCACGAACTTACGGAACTGGAAAGCATTTTAAACGGCGTAAAAAATTATAACATATCGGTAAAAGAATGGAACGATAATATCATATTTCTAAGAAAAATAGAAAGAGGTAGCGCAGACCAAAGCTATGGCATTCAAGTAGCTCAACTTGCCGGTATTCCCAAAAGAGTGATAAAACGAGCAAAACAAATCCTACAGAATTTGGAAGAAAACGAAATCAGTCCGCAAGGTTTGATTGCAAAAGTAAAAAAACAAACAAAAAACAAATCGCCTCAACTGGATTTTTTGGATTATATGATGAAACTTTCGGATGAAAAAGATGAAATCTTAGAAGAAATCAGAAACATCGATATTAATTCGCTAACACCTATTGAAGCATTAAAGATACTTGCCGATTTGCAAGAAAAAATATAGGATTTTAAGCCTGTAATATTATTATTCTTACGTTAAATATCTGTTTAGTAGTACTATTCTCACTATTACAAATAAAGTGGCCATTTCATAAAAATTAAAATAATCATCAAACATAACAAAAGTGTAAAAACACAGCATTTCCCATTACCGGTTAGCAAATCATACCTGAATAACAAAGAAATTTCTATTACCTTTATGGCATATCAAATCAATTTTATTTCCTTCAAAATTTCGACAGATTTTTGCAATTATTTATTAACATTTCCCTAATCCTTTTTATAGCTTAAAGTTAAGTTATTCACATTTTTTGCGAAATTTTCCACTTTTATAACGCATTGGAGTGCAAGCAGTTATCATTCCTTCAAAACAATTAGCCACCGCTTATCCACAAGTTATCCACATAGTGGAAAATCTTTAACTACATACAAAAAAAGAAATTGCACATAAAATGCAATTTCTTATAAATTTCATTTGTCTTTTTATCCACATTAGTCGGAAAAATAAACCTCGATTATCTTATCCCAACCGATAGAATCGAAAGATAATTTTTTATAATCTTCTATCATATTTTTGTATGTGGAAAACTCCTGAGGAAACCATACGGAAGCATATCCCATATCTTCCTGAAATAGGTAATAATTCGAATAAACAAAACTTTTATCAATATCATCTAATATCGCGTCTATCTTATCGGTAGATTTATTCTCATTTTGCAAAACGGATTTTAATTTTGAAAAAAATTGTTTTATATCAATTTGAGAATTGTAGTCCATATCCAAATAATTGGAACATCCATCCCTTGCCGTTTTAATTTCGCTTTTTATAGCTGTCAAATCGGTGGCAAGAAAGTCTTTCATGTCTTTTATTAATTGAGAGAACCTATTTGCATCCAAGGAACTTACACTAATGTGCAAAATATCTCCGTGATAATTTTGAGAACCACCTACCATATAAGAATCAAAAAAGTCACCGGCAATCATTTTAGCTATGTTTTTATTTAAAGAATACTCATTCCAATGCGTTAATATATCATTATACGGAAAACCGTCCGCTTGAACTTCATATTCCGAACCGGTGATATAGCCTACATTTTGATATACTTCCGAAATAACTTCGACGGTTTGCATATTACAAGCATCCAAACCAAGTATATTTATAGGAAAATTAATCTGATTTATCGCTTTTTTCAAATCTCCGCGAGGAATATTAAAGAAATTACCGGAACTATGATCAACACAAAATTTATCGTGATAACCATACCACCCGTTACCATGCGACCAAATAAACAACGCTTTATGAATAGCGGGATATTTTTTGTATGCCCAATTCGCAAAATCTGAAAGAGTGTTATAATTTCCGCTGTCAATTTCTCCGTCATATTTAATTATCGGTGAAGTAACTTTGCTTGTATCATTATCATGATGAATATCATAGATATAATTATCTTCTTTAACCGTATCTTCATTAGGTAAATTCAATAAATCCGCCAAAAGGATAATTTTTATTTTCTTTTCGGAAAAATTTGCGGATTCTATTTCGTTAATATCCGAAAGCGCATTATTGGAAAGACTATTATCAGCAGCCATATATACGAGAATAGTCCAATCATACGGTTTATCAATATCACATGAAGTTACCAAAAATAAAACCGATAACAGCAGAGTGAAAATAAAAATTTTATATGTATTCCTTTGCCTGTTCTTCATTTTTCAATACCCTTATGGCACCTTGGCTAAGAGCTTCCATTTCCTTCTCTCCGGGTAATAAATGAATAGGTGCTATAAATCCGCAAGCTTTTTTAATATCTTCGGCTACACACGGATTAAAAGCCAAACCGCCTGTTAAAAAAATTGCATCCACTTTTCCTTCTAAAACCGTGGCACAAGCACCGATTTCTTTGGCTACCTGATAATTCATTGCTTTCATTATAAATCTTGCTCTCTCGTCATTTTGTTCAACGCGTTTTTCTATTTCAATACCGCTATCAGTACCTAAATAAGCTATCAAACCGCTCTTTTTGGATAGTTTGGTAAGAAGTTCCTTTTTTGTATATTCTCCCGAAAATGACATTTCGACCAAATCACCTATTGGCAATGCTCCCGCTCTTTGAGGGGAAAAAGGTCCCATTCCCAATAATGCATTATTCACATCCACTACCTTACCTTTTTTAATAGCCGCAACGGAAATACCGCCTCCCATATGAACACCAATCATATTGGATTCTTCGAAAACCTTTCCTATCTCTTTGGCTAATAATCTTGCAGTGTATCTAATATTTAACGCATGGAAAAGTGATTTTCTTTCGATTTCCGGAACACCCGAAATACGAGCTACTTCTTCAAATTCATCTACGGTAACCGGATCTACAATAAAAGCCGGTATAGATAATTCTTCGGATATCGAATGAGCAATAAAGGCTCCCAAATTGGAAGCATGTATTCGTCCCCACAAATTGGGATTCTGCAAATCTTCCAGCATCTTTTTATTGATTCTAAATGTTCCGCCCGGAACGGCTTTTATCAGCCCACCCCTACCAACAACGGCATTTAAGGTTTCTTTGGGAATATTGTTTTCTTTTAATGCTTCCATCACCAATTGCTTTCTAAATTCAAACTGCTCGATTATACCGCCAAATTCCGCTATCTTATTAGGGTCGTGTCTTAAAGTCTTTGTGAAAACAGGTTCTTTGTCGTCATAAACCGCTATTTTTGTGGATGTTGAACCCGGATTGATTGCTAAAACTCGATACTTCATTTTTCCTCCAGTTTTTTTTAACGAAAATTAAAAATTGTTGTTTACAGTCAATAAAAAAAGCCCCGAACTTTCGCTCGGGGCATATATTCATGATGAATTATTTCATCATTATCATTTTTTTGGTTGCAGTGTATTTTCCGGCTTTTAACTTGTAGAAGTAAACACCACTACCTACTGTTTTTCCACTTTCGTCTTTTCCATCCCATACAATTTTGTAATTGTTTGCATTTTGATGTTCATTAACCAAAGTAGCAATTTTTTGACCCTTCAAGTTATAAATTTCAAGGGTTACATTAGCCGCTTTGTGAATAGAATAAGAGATTGTTGTGGTAGGATTGAACGGATTAGGATAGTTTCCTGTAAGTTTTGTAACAGCAGGAATTTGATCTATATTATTGCTAACCGTACCGTTAAATACATTGGAAGGTGTGGATTCACCGGTTGAATATACAGCAGTAACAACCCATACGTGATTTCCGTCGGGAACATCCGTTTGTATATAAGTGGTTTCTTGGATAGGTGTGTCACCATTAACCGCAACACCGTCCATATAAAGATTGTAACCGAGTAATGCTCTATCACGAGTATCTGCGCCCATTGTAACGTTATCTACTGCCCAACCTGATGCCCAAGCACCGTTGTCATTTGAGTGGAAAGCAATAAGAACGTTATCATGACCGGCACCACAATAAGCGGATAAATCAACAGTTTCGGTTACCCAACCGTCACCGTTCGGTGGTAAGTCATAAACTCCCGTCCAAGTGTTTCCGCCATCTTCACTAACTTCGATATGAGCTGTTTGTGAATAAGAACCGTTAAAGAAGCTATAGAAACTCATAGTAATATTTGTAAGAGCCGAGAAGTTCTGAGGCGGAGTGATAAGATAATCCACAGAACCGTCATCATTAGCGGCATCGTCATTTGAACAAGCGTAGTAACCATCACCGGGAGGTATTGTAAAATATTCACTACTACCGTCGGTAGTTACATACCAACCTTGAGCCGAGTTCGTTGTAGTTGTCCAACCTTCGGGTATTACTCCGCCTTCGAAGTCTTCAGTCCAAGACTGGAATGAACCCGGAGCTAACCATGTAAGTGTAACGGTACTTCCATCAATTGTTCCTTCAAGACCACCCGGAGGAAGAAGCATTTCTACCAATTCGATATCAATTGTAGTAGGTTCAAGAATTTCTACACCATTTTGAGTAAATTCTTCAAATCCGCCTAAAGTAGCTACAACATTGTATTCACCTTTCCATACTTGATCAAATACCAAAGTACCGTCTGCACCAACCACACCTGTGTAAACATGGTCGGGATCTTGGTCGATATTTGTCAATGTTACTTCCGTACCTTCTGCGGAGTCGCCGGAATTAGTAGTTACATTAATTGTTGCAATAGTAGTCATTTCTTTATAAACAACATTGGAGAATGCGGGATTAGAAAGGTTATCACCCGTATAAACAGCGATAACTGCATATTTGTATATTCCGCTGGAAACGTTAGCCCACTCAACATCGGTATAAGTCATGTCATTAGTTCCTTCGATAAGTGTAGTCCAGTTAGCTTGGTTTTCTTCGTCACCTTCGAGTAATCTGTAAACATTATATCCTTCAAGAGATCTGTTATTAATTCTCGGAAGTACTGCATTAGGTGATACGGGAAGATTACCCAAAGCTAAGGTTCCGTTGAATTTTCTTGATCTTGTATCGTTAAGAGGTGTAGTGGCTACATCTCCTCTTGCCGAATTGGAAAGCCAGCCTTGAATGTTCCAGTTATAATCTAATCCGTATGCATTAGCAATACTAGCCCAAGAACCTTGGAAATAAATCATATCGCCATATTCGGCAACTGCGGGACCTGCATCAACACCGGCAGGATAACCGGTTTGGGTATTACATCTATATCCAATCCATAATTCTTGTGAAGCATCAATTTGAACGGGATTATCAAGTTCAACTTCATTCCAATCGTCAATTGTGGGATTGGCTACAAGTTGTTCTACCAATAAGTTTGCGGCATTTTCACCTTGCCAAACTTTAATTGAATATTCACAATTTGCTTCTTTTGGGAAAAATCTTACTTTTGATACATACATGTTATTAAAATCAACCAATTGATCGGGTGTAAATCTAATAGCAACATCAAAGTCAGCCGCTTGACCTGTTCCTATACCGTCGGCATTTTCGCCGTTATCATAATGAATCCATTGTTCTTCACCGCTTCCACCTTGACCCGGTTCGTCCCAAGTTACGGTTACTTCGGTATCATCGTCATTTGGAGTTGCTTGTACATTTGTGGGAGGATTAGCGCTATCAAGAAGAGCAAAGTTAACTTCTACGGTATCTCCGTCATTAACAACAACATTATCTACTGTTTGTGTGGCATATCCTGTTCCGGTAGCTGAAACGGAATATTCTCCTTCGGTAACATCCATAGAATAGTTACCGTCTGCATCCGTAGTAGTTTCATAATCACCGGCTGTTACAACAGCACCTTCGATAGGTAAGCCTGTTGTTCCGTCTGTAACAAGACCGTAAATAGTTCCTACGCCAAGAATTGTAGCGGCTACTGTTTCCGTGGGAACGGATTCGCCTTCATCATAAACAGCGGTTACATAATAGTTGTATGTACCTGCATCCAGATCTGCATCAGTATAAGTTAATTCCGTAGTATTGGCAATAACGGCGCCATCTCTATAAACATTGTAACCCAAAAGATCTCTAACATTAGAACGATATTCAGGGATTTGAGGCATAATATTCAATGATTTGCCGTCTCTAGCCATATTGCTATCTACTGTTTTATAAGTAAAGTCTTGAGGAGAAAATTTCACAACACCAGTTGGCATAGCAACAGAAACATCGTCGATAAACCAGATATACCATAAACCGTCATTTGTAGGACCATCTGTTGCATTGAAAGCCAATTTAATTGTTTGACCTGCATAATCGCTAAGATCAACGTTGTATGAATATTGATAGTAATTCCATGCGGCTCCGGTTAATGCGGAAGCATCCCAGATAGGAGTCCAAGTAGAACCACCGTCGGTTGATACTTGTACATAATAATGATCATTATGAGTCGATCCTTCATAACAAGCTGTCCAGAACTCTAATGTAGAACCGCTATCCACGGTGAATTCAGGTGTTTCTAACCATTCATCCTGATGATCATAAGACCACCATAAACCTGCGTGATATG
>CAZUGB010000224.1:0-9319 GCA_964619925.1 uncultured Candidatus Cloacimonadota bacterium | reverse complement strand
CTTCCCCCTCTTTGGTAAAGAGGGGGTGACTTTTTCTCCCTTCTCTTTTGCAAAGAGAAGGATCAGGGATGAGTTAGAAAAAGAAATAAGAGATAAAGCCGCAAATAGAATAAATCTTATTTTACCCTATCAGCTCTGAAAAGTAGATACAGACCTATAATAAAAAATACGATATTGGGAATCCATGCGGCGTAAATCGGTGACAAAGCACCGTAATAGCCCAATGTTTGAAAAAATCTTACGGTGGAAAGAAAAATAAAGGTAATAAAGATGCCAAAAGCAAAAATTAAACCTCTACCTCTACTGCGAAACGTAGTGGAAAGCATTGGTAAGCTAAAAAACATAATGATAAAATTTACAAACGGAAAAGCTATTTTCATATGTAAATCCACAAGTTCCTTTCGGCATCCCACACCCACTTTTTGTAATCTTTTAATATATTCTTTCAATTCGAAATAATTCATAGACATTGTTTTTTTGGCACTTTTAATAAAATCAATCGGCGAAGCGTCCAAATCGTTTACTACGGTGGTATCATAATAAGTTGTATGAACGGGTATTCCGTTTTTAAAAGTTCTGATGTAGCACTTTTTAAAAAGCCAATGATCATCTTTCCATTTAGCACTTATTGCATCGATTTTCTGCGACAAATGACCGGTTTTATCATCAAATTTTAGTATGGTGATGATATTTAAATTATTGTTATATCCGTCAAAAAAATTTATATAGTAATATCGGTTGTTTTTTCCGCGATAATAGATATTTGCCTTGGTTTTGTCATCTTCCAATTTTTGTTTTTTTATCTTTTCCACATAAACGATTTGCTGTTGCAATTCAGCCTTGGGAAGAATAATTTCCCCCACAAACATAATAAACAAACTAAGAATAAAAGCAATTGCCAAAAGTGGTATCGAAATTCTGAATATACTTAATCCCGCCGCTCTCATTGCCGTGGTTTCACTGTGACGAGAAAGATTATTCATCAAAAAAAGTGCGGATAAAAGCACAACTACCGGAAAACTAAGCACGAAAACATAAGGTAACCTCATAACAAAATAAAGTATCACCAATTTTACTGTGGCATTATGCCTTATTAATCTGGATAAATTATCCGAAACGTCTATTACCACAAAAAGAACCAAAAAAGAAATCATTATGATAAAAAAGGTTTTCAAATATTCGGTTACAATGTATCTATCCAATATTCTCATCTTTTTTTCCTATATGAAGTAAATTGAAAAAGAAATTTTTTACCGACAGCAAACCCTTTTGAATATCAATAAATTTGGTTTCCTTAACCGAATAAATTACCAGAAATATTCCCAAAATTCCAAAGATGATATTGGCTATCCACATAGCGATAAAGGGTGAAACAATACCTTTGTCGGCTAAATCTTCGCCAACAGTGAGAAATGTGTAATAAATCATAAAAATAATGGAACTCACCGAAAAAGCCATTCCAACGCCGCTGGTTTTTGTCATCATACCTATCGGAACGCCTATTAATACAAAGATAAGGCAAGCAAAAGCAATCGCATATTTCTTGTGTATCTCCACATCGTATTGTCGGATTTGCTTTTTCAATGTTCTTATTTTGTCCTTTCTTATCTCGATTTTGCCTTTTAAAATTTTTATTTTTGTTTTTTCGGTTTTTGTTAAATTTGCATTTGTGGCAAGCATCTGCAATTCCCTATTTAATGAATCCAATTCCTTTATTGTATCACGAATTTTTTTCTCCCTTTCATGATTGATATTAATCATTGCCTTTGAACTAAGCTCTCGATCGCTTCTGTAATTTGAAACATGAGAAGAAAGTTTGTATCCCAAATCGGGAATATTCAAAATCATTTTTCGGAATTTCGTCGTTTGATATTTATCAAAGTCGGCTTTGTCGGGTTTATGAATTTCACCGTCCAAAAATTCGGCATTAAAGGTATTCCCACCGTTAGAAAGATGTACTATTCCCTTTTTGGCAGTAATTATCATAGGAAATCTGCTATTGTTAAAATCGTATATCAAAACGCCGTTTAGCGTATTATTTTCCTTTGAATTTGCATAGAGCGTAAAATTTTTTAATGATAGAAAAACATTCGGTTTTATAGATGTCATTGGTTTTCTTTGTGCTACTTTTTGCATTAACATTTTTAGTTTGTGATTCGAATCGGGTAAAATTTGATTATTAAAATAAACCATAAAAACAGAAAGAATAAGTGCCGCTATCACGGTAGGTTTGATAAGCGTGTATATATTTATGCCGCAAGATTTAAAAGCTATCAGTTCATTATCGGTAGCCAAACGCCCGAAAGACATTATTGCCGCAAGTAACACAGCCATAGGAATAGTGAGAGCAAGCATAAAGGGTAAACTCAACCCGAATATGGATAAAACGGTTAAAACATCCGGTTTCTTGGTAATTATAAGGTCAAGAATATCCAAAAGACGATCAAAAATCATTACGAATGTGGTAACAAGCAAAGAAACCAAGAAAGGCTTAAAGTTTTCTTTTAGGATATATTTTTCTAATATCTTCATATGTTTTCCGCTTTTTTCAATACAATCTTAAAAGAACCGAATACCACTTTGCTTTCCATTTTTACGGGAATTTTCTTTTCGTCCGCCGTGAACCAAATTTTTATTTTTGCACTATATTTAAATGTTGCTTCGCCTTTTAACAAGGGAATTACCACAAAGCAATCTTTTTGTCCGAAGATAGTTTTTATTTTTTCTTTTTTTTCTATTAAAATCTTTCCAACATAGGACTTACCCGCATCCGTGATATTAACGAACAGAGTATCTCCCACATCGAATTTTTGCATTCTAAACCAATATATCGCGGACAAAACATCCTGAGTATTTTTTGGAATGGATATAATCTTTTCTTTTATCTTCTTGGTTTTTCTACTGTAATTCCAATAAACGCAAATTCCTTGCTCGGGATAATAAAAATTTGTCCTTTTTTGCCAATATTTGCCTTCATTGAGCTGTTTGGAATAATATAGCGTGATATGTTTGCTTTTATGCCAGCAAGATTCAATATGATCGCGCACCTTATAGATTTTATCAAAAAAAGCTGTTGTTTTGGAATCGGAAGTGATTTTGTAACATGGTATTGTGTCGTTGTAGGTACTTTCAAAAAATTTACCGATTGTATATCCGCCTGTAATCATACCGTATTTAATGGAATAAACCAATGTTTCGCCGTTTGTTATGGAATATAAGGTTAATGATAAAAAAATCAAAAAGAAGATTGATATTTTTTTCAAAGTTTACCGCCGGTTACAAATATTTCTTCGCCTGTTATATATGTATTTTTTTCGGACAATAAAAATTCTACGATATTATAGACATCTTGCAACGTAGCCAATCTTTTTAACGGAGTTTGTGCAAGCATATTTTTATAATATTTTTCTCTGAATTTTCTATATGATTCCGGAAAATGACTGTCGTCAATTTCAATCGGACCGGGTGATACGGTGTTTATCAAGATATTATTTTGTGATTCTTCCAAAGCTATCGTTCTGGATAAATTCGCCATGGCGGCTTTACTTACCGAATATGCCGAACCGTTTGGTAAGCCGATTCTGGAAACGTTTGAACCCATCAAAACTATTCGTCCTTCCTTTTGCTTTTTAAATACCGGCAAAACAATTTTTAAAAGGTTGTAAGTTCCCAAGATATTTGTTTCTATCACATTTTTCCAATTGCTCGATTCGGTTTCCGATAAAATTTTAAAATCACTGCTTCGAATAGACGCCGTATGCAAAAAAGCGGATAAATATCTATTTCCCAAAGCATTATCCAGTTTAATTTTTATATCTTCAAAATTCCTAATATCGGCTTTTATTAAAATGCAACGATCGGGATATTTTTCCGAAACGGTTCTAATTTTTTCGGTTGATTTATGAACTAGCAAAATCAAAGAGTGATTGGTGGTTTCCAATATTTTTCGTGAAAAAAAAACGCCCAAATTTCCGTTTGCTCCGCTCACCAATATCGTTTTGTTCATATTTTTTCCCTAATTACGGATAAAATCTTATTTGCCACGTCGAATTTATTGCCTTTTACCTCTTTTATAAAACCCTTTGCATCAATAATCATAACTTCGGTTTCATCTTTTTGGGCAACTTCCAAATTATTAGCTATGATAAAATCCAAATTTTTCTTTTTTATTTTTTCTTTTGCATAATCCAAAATATTATCACTTTCTGCGGCAAAACCTATCAGTTTAAAGTTTTGTTTGTTTTTTCCCAACTCTTGCAAAATATCTTTTGTTCTTATAAGTTCAAGATTTAAATTACCCGCTTTTTTTATCTTTGATTTCGGATGATTTTTCGGGGTATAATCGCTTACAGCCGCCGCTTTTATAATAATATCGAAATTTTTATAAATTTTCATAACTTCGTTATACATATCATTTGCCGACTTTACTTTGATAACATTCAAATAATTCGGAATTTCTTCCTTTATATTTGCGGCGACAAGCGTTACCTTTGCTCCTCTTATAAAAGCCGCCCTTGCCAAAGCCAAACCGGTTTTGCCGGATGAATAATTCGTAATAAATCTCATCGGATCGATTTCTTCCACGGTGGCTCCTGCCGTTATCAATATGTTCTTATCGGTATAATCGGTTTTATAATCAAGCAAAGTATCAATATAATAGATAATTTCCTTCGTATCGGGTAAACGTCCTTTACCCACATAGCCGCAGGCGAGTTTTCCCTCATCAGGTTCCATAAATTTATACCCGAAATGTTTCAAAAGTTTTATATTTCTTTGTAAGATTTTATTCTCATACATATGAACATTCATAGCGGGGACAATCAATTTGGTGGTAGTGGAAGCCATTATTGTGGTGGTGAGCAAATCGTCCGCAATACCGGATGCAATTTTGCCTATGATATTCGCCGTGGCAGGTGCTATTACAAAGATGTCTGCCCAATCGGCTAGTGTGATATGCTCTATTTCTTTTGTAGGAAAATGTTTCACCGATACCGTTTCTTTGGTTATGGCGGAAATTGTGGCCGGCGTTATAAATTCGCACGCATTTTCGGTCATAATGGTTTTGACAATAGCTCCCCTTTTGACCAATTTGCTAGCCAAATCAGCCGATTTATACGCCGCTATGCCGCCGGTTATACCGAGCAAAATATGTTTGTTTTCTATCATCTTATCTCCGAAACCGTACTTATATTTAAAATAAAATCTCTTATTTTCGTTCCAAATTTAAATAATCGATAAATAATGCAAATGAAAAATAATTATCCTGCATATTCCGTAACACCCTATTTAATCGTTTAATTACTTGAGTTTGAAAAATCGGATAAAATATTTTTTCTAAAACACTCATTATTTTTCATTTAAATAAACCGAGAAATACAAGAATGGAAATATCAAAATTGGTTATTGAGTATTTTTTAGTCGATTTTTTAGGGTTTTCGCAAAACTTATTTGACAAAGATACCCCTCAAAAAATAGGCTTCTGTAAAAGTAAATTAAAGGAGTTAAAAATGAAAAAATACATAGTTATAATTCTTTTGTTTGTAACAAGTTACTTATTAGCTCAAATACCAAACGGCTATTACGATTCCGCCCAAGGACTAACCGGAGAAAATTTAAAATCGGCTCTGCATAACATAATTAAAAACCATACGGAATTTTCTTACAACACCGTTTGGGATATTTTGCAAGAAACAGACGAAGATCCCTACAATCATAATAATGTGCGACTTTTATACACGGGGTGGTCTTATCCGAAATCAAATCACGGTGGAAGTGCTTCGCAATGGAACAGGGAACACGTTTGGGCAAAATCTCACGGAAATTTCGGCACTGCTATCGGTCCCGGCACCGATGTTCACCATTTGCGACCTACCGATGTAACCGTTAATTCCCGAAGAGGCAGTTTGGATTTTGATAACGGCGGTAGTGAATATATCGACGGCGACGGAGCTACCGGTTGCTATGTAGATAATAATTCTTGGGAACCGAGAGATGCCGTAAAAGGCGATGTGGCAAGAATGATTTTTTATATGGCTGTTAGATATGAAGGAGGAAACGGCGAACCTGACCTTGAACTTGTGGACTATGTAAACTCAAGCCCAAACGGACAACCTTATATGGGAAAACTTTCCACGCTTTTGGAATGGAACGAACAAGATCCTCCCGATGATTTTGAAAGAAATCGCAACGATATTATCTATTATCAATGGCAACATAACAGAAATCCATTTATAGATCACTACGAATACGCCGACTATATTTGGGGAGACCAAGCGGAAGAGGAAGACGTTATTGATATTACCCAACCCACATTAACAGTTTATCCCAACCCCTTCAATCCGCAAACAACCGTGTCTTTTATGCTCAATTCAAATAAAAACCAAGAAGCAACGGTAGTAATTTACAATTTAAAGGGAGAAAAAGTTAAAACGCTTTCAAAAGGCTATTTCAAATCCGATAAAAATTATTCCGTAACTTGGAACGGCAAAAACAATGATAACAAAACGGTATCATCCGGTAATTATATCATAATCCTCAAAACCGATAATATCAAAATATCAAAATCCATCACCCTGCTTAAATAAACTATTGGAGATATGAATGATAAAAAAATGTAAGGGAACTTTGGTTATCAAACAAAACGGTAAAAAAATCAAAAAGAAATGCAATTATGAATTATCCGAATACGATATTTTCTGTCCGGTTTGCGGAGAACCTACCGATGCACTTTCAAAAGACTTATCCGCTAAACAAAATATAAAGGAAGTGTGGAAAGAATATAATCCTATAAAAGCAAAATATTTCGCATTTTCAATTTTTATGCTTTTTACGGCTTTCCTTTTGATATTCCTATCATTCCTATTAAAAGAACAAATAAGCTCATTACTTCATATAAACGTTTACTTTACCGAAAACATACTTTATCTTATTACAATCCCTTTGGCACTTATACCCTTTGCATCCGAAGAAAATTTTATAAAAAACCCTTTAACAATCGGCGAACAAATAAAAAATCTGAAATATTATCCCAAAATGTTTCTTTTTGTATTCTTTAATCTTTTATACTTTTTTTTATTAAAGGTCATCTGTGCCGGTTATCTATTGAACGTTTTAGTAGATCCCATTCTTCACATAGTCAGATTGATTTTGGTTATATACTGGTTGGTGATAGTAATGCCGGCTCCGTTATTGATTACAAGACTTAATATGAACCCCGTAACGGCTATAATCAAAAGCTACAAAGCCAGTGCGGAAACAAGGTGGCAACAATTTTTCATACTGATTTATCTCTTTTTGATAAATGTTTTGGGATTTGCCACAATTGCAGGTTCTTTAATTAGCATTCCCTTATCCTATATTTTGATAGAAAAATATTACTTTGCTATGAATAAGTTCAAATTGTTCGATTGAGCGATTTGAAAAACTTTATTACATCATTTTCAATATTTCGGGGAACCAAATTTGTTATCGGTTCTCCTTTTTTTATTCTTTCCCTTATCATTGTAGATGAGATATTTATGGGTTTAATATGATAAAAAATAAAATCTTTTGCATAGTCGGGCATATTTTCCTTGATATTGGTTTTTCGGGTTAAAACCACAAATTTTACGTTATCCAAAAGCCATTTGTAATTATGCCACAATTTTAATTCATACACATTATCCGCTCCGATAATAAAATAAAATTCACCGTTAGGATATTTCTTTTGAAATCTTTTTATCAAATCGGTGGTATAGCTAAGATTATTTTTTGTTTTATCCAAATTGGAAACCTGAAATCGGGGATAATTTGTGAGAGCTTTTTCAATTAAATAATATCTTTGCGAATAGGGTAAAAAGGCTACGTTGGATTTTAAGGGATGTTTATAAGTGGGAACAAAAAAAAACAAGCTCGGTTTTAGTTTGTTGTAAACTATCCGAGCAATTTCGATATGTCCGTTATGAATAGGATTAAAAGAACCGCCTAAAATGGCAATTTTCATAATTTAATATTATATTTTTTCAAATACTTTTTAATTTTTTTCGCTTCTTTTGATGCAGGATATTTTTTTATCAATTTTGATGCCGTATCTTTGGCTTTGTCATATCTTTTCTGTTTCAAATAGATAATGGATGAATAATACAACGATTTTCTATCCGGCTCATTTTTGTTTCCCAGTTTGATAATTTCGTCAAAATACATCAAAGCGGCGCTGTAATCATAAATCTTGTAGTATGTATATCCGTTTAGATACTTCTTTTGCAATAGTTTATAATTACATTTGTTGATATAATCCAAAGCTTTGTTCTTTCTTTCGTCAAGAGGAAATTTATCTATAAAATCGCTAAATGCATCAATTGCCTTTAATGTTTCGTCTTGGGTATATTCCGGCGGCAAAGACTGTTTGTAATAGCAAACCCCTATCATATAATATGCCGTGGCAACATCTTGATAATCCGGAAAAAGTTTTATAAGATCTTCATATTGAAATCTGGCATCATCATACTGTTTCAGTTTAAAATATGAATCGGCTAATCTCATTTGGGCTTTGGGTGTAAGCGAAGAAGTTTTTTCATAAACAATATTGGTATAATAAAAAATAGCTTGTTTGTACTTTCCTCTTTTGTAATAATCATCGGCTTTTGCCATTTTTTGTTCTATGGTCATTGTGCTAAGTACTTTATTTTGCGAACAAGCCGTAAAAATCAATATTAGCAGAAACACAAGGGAAAAAAGAATTTTTTTCATAAATCCTCCGAGATTAAAAAGGGGGAAAGAATCCCCCCGAATTTATGCTTTCAAAAAGAATGCTTTATAAGCTTTGTATGATGAATAAATATCGGCTTTGCTGGTAAGTTCGTAAAGAGAGTGCATTCCCAAAACACCCGGACCGCAATCGATAACATCACAGCCGTATTCCGCCATAAATTTGGCAATTGTACCGCCGCCGCCTTCGTCAACTTTTCCTAACGCACCTATTTGCCAGTTTACGTTTTCTTCATCGAATATTTTTATTAATTTTGCGTTAAATTCCGCATTGGCTTCATTGGAACCTGATTTACCCCTTGCACCGGTGAATTTTGTTACACTTATGCCAAAACCCAAATGAACGGCGTTTTCCGCTTCGTGAACTTCGGGGAAATTCGGATTAATAGCCGCATTAACGTCGGCTGATAATACTTGAGTTTTAATTAATGTTTTTCTTAAAGTATAGCTGTCATAATCTTCATTATTTTGTTTTAATAAATCCGCTAAAAAATCTATTATAAAGTTAGATTTTGCACCGGTGTTGCTTTCGGAACCTATTTCTTCTTTATCCGCAAAAAATACTACCGCTGTT
>CAZUGB010000223.1:0-5327 GCA_964619925.1 uncultured Candidatus Cloacimonadota bacterium | reverse complement strand
TATATTTAATCCTGATTATTACTCTTATTATTCAAAAGGACACACCGGAATGACCGGTTTGGAAACTTTTCCCGTAAAAAAAACACAATAAAAAGATAAAATTTAAAAAACTTCTCTACCCCCTCTAACAATTATCCATTATCCATTATCAATTGTCCATTATCAATTATCAATTATCCATTATCAATTATCCATTGTCCAACCTATTTCTTTTCATAAAAAATTTGACAGTAACAAAAACAAAAAATTCTTGAAGAAAAAAAAGGAGAATAATAGTATGAAACAATTTTATCTGTGTTTTTTCGTTATTATTTTTTCAATGAGTTTATTTTCTCAAACCGAGGTAAGCGGTAATGTCTCCGGTGAGTGGACTGCGGATGCATCTCCCTATAATGTAGTAGGACAAATAACGGTTCCTGCCGGTCAAACATTACATATTGATGCCGGTGTAACGGTTAATTTTCAAGGATACTACAAATTTGTGGTGCGGGGAAATGTGCAAGCGATTGGAACGGAAACGGACAGTATTAATTTTATCCCTTCGAACATCAATACCGGTTGGCATGGGATAAGAATAATGACTTCCAATGTAACATCCACATTTTCGTATTGTAATTTTCTTTATGGAAAGACCAATGACGGAGATTATCCCGATAATGTGGGTGGCGCCGTTTTGTTAAAAGATTCCGATGCCCATTTTGATCATTGTAGATTTGCATATAATCAAGCCACGGAGTCGGGATATGGTATAGGCGGTGCAATATACGCTTTTAATACAACCGATACGCAAATAACCGACTGTATTTTTTATCATAATTATGCCTATGCCGAAGGCGGTGCTATCAGATTTACAAACGATTATCAAACCTTGGTAAAAAATTGTATGTTTATAGGAAATTCTTCCGATTACGGAGGCGGAGCGATTCATTTTTATAGCGCAGAAAATACCAGAATGGTAAATACGTTATTTTATGATAATGTAGTAAACATATCAAGTGGTGGTGCTATTTCCACAGGTGCAATGAATGGTAATTCTCTTATTTTTACAAATTGTACTTTTGTAAAAAACAGAGTGGAATCAATTTATTCAAGGGGACCTGCAATGAATTTGGCTTATGCCAAGGCAATGCTCACAAATTGTATTGTGTATAACAATATCGTTACTTATGGTGATGAAATTTTTATTGATGTGGCGGCTGAATGTGAAGCACACTACAATGATATGACCGAACCCAATTCTATTGATTTTACCGGAAGTAATAACATAAATCAAAATCCGATGTTCCAAGATGAAGATAACGGAGATTTTCACCTAATGCAAAATTCACCTTGCATAGATACGGGAATAGCTTATTACACAATGGAAAATTATATCGGAGAAGAGGTTGTAACGGTTGATCTATCTCCCGAAGAATACAGCGGAACAGCTCCCGATTTGGGGTGTTTTGAATTTATTCAATCAATTTCAAATGACAATGTTTTATCGTCGGATCTTATTAAACTTTCCAATTATCCCAATCCTTTTAATCCTCAAACAACAATTTATTTCGATTTGCCGCAAAATGTTTATAATGCCAAAATTAAAATATACAATTTCAAAGGCGAATTTATTAAAGATTATGATTTATCAAATTGTAATAGGACTGCAAATCAAGTGATTTGGGATGGTTTGGATTACAGAGGAAATTCGGTAGGTAGCGGGATTTATTTTTATAGATTAATCACCGATAAAAATATCATAACCAAAAAAATGATACTTTTAAAATAATCATTTCGGATAAGATAAGAACATATTGCCCCGAATTATTTCGGGGCTTTTTTTTATCTGATTTCCAATAAAAATTGTTGATCCAATTTTAAATTCAATACTTTTGTATTGATAGTATCGTTTTCATCTTTGACATAAGAAAATCTTATATCGAAAGAATCGCTTTCACAACTGTACGGGATTTGCTTGAACCATTCACTTTCCGGTGCTATTTCATCGATTAAAATTTCTTTTTCGGTTATTGTATCGGGATAAATTTTTTCAAATCCCACATCTCGAATAATATCATTCGAATTATTTATTATCTTAATCCCCGCCATATTGGGATTTGCATAAATTTTGGTGGTTTTATCCGATGTAACCGTAATTTTTGTGTTGGTTGTAGGTTCCAATCCGTTATACATCAAAAAGGTCTCGCCTTCCAAATAAAGATCATATTTTTTTTCGGATTGGTTAAATAAGTAGTTTTTCCCGGATTTTAAAGAGATTGAAACAGATTGATGCGGATTAATAGTCCGTTTGCTTAAAAAAGAAATTTTAAAATATAACAAATGATCGGTTTTGTTGATAATTTTTAGTTTTCCGTACGAAGAACAACCGACGAGAAATAAAACGATTAAATAAAGAAGATATTTTTTCATATTTTTTGCAAAAAATTCCCCGCCTTTACAGACGGGGCGGATAATTTATTTTTTCAGGTTATAAAAAATTTCATTTCCGAGATACTTTGCCACATCGCCCAAATCTTCTTCAATTCTGATAAGCTGATTATATTTGGCTATTCTTTCGCTTCTGCAAAGAGAACCGGTTTTAATTTGACCGGTATTCATAGCCACAGCCAAATCGGCTATAAATGTATCTTCCGTTTCACCGCTTCTATGAGAAATAACGCAAGTATAACCGTGAGTTTTTGCCATTTCGATAGTGTCCATAGTTTCCGACACGGTTCCTATCTGATTTAGTTTAATCAAAATTGAGTTTGCGCAATTTTCGGCGATACCTCTTTTTAATCTTTCCACATTTGTAACGAAAATATCATCGCCTACAATCTGAATTTTGTCACCCAATCTTTTTTTCATTATTTTCCAGCCGTCCCAATCGTCTTCCGCAAGACCGTCTTCTATGGAAACAATAGGATATTTTTTTATAAGGTTTTCATAATATTCTACCATTTCTTTTGAGGAAAGTTTCTTATTTTCGGCTTTCAAATGATATTTCCCGTTTTCATAAAATTCGCTTGATGCAGGATCCAAAGCTATGGAAATATCCGTTCCGGGACGATAACCGGCTTTTTCGATAGCTTTTACGATAACTTCCAAAGCTTCTTCATTGGATTTTAAATTAGGAGCAAATCCGCCCTCATCACCTACCGCCGTACTGTGTCCTTTTGATTTGAGATACGATTTTAGTGCGTGAAAAACTTCCGCATTCATCTGTAAAGCTTCCTTAAATGTAGATGCTCCCAAGGGCATAATCATAAATTCTTGTAAATCCACGTTGTTATCCGCATGTTTTCCGCCGTTTAAAATATTAGACATGGGAACGGGTAAAACTTTTGAATTTGTTCCGCCAAGATAACGATACAAAGGCAAGCCGAGTTCTATGGATGCCGCTCTTGCTACCGCCATGGAAACACCTAATATTGCATTGGCTCCCAAATTGGATTTATTATCGGTTCCGTCTAATTTTAACATAGCTTCGTCAATCAAAGTTTGTTCGATAGCATCATAGCCGATTATTTCATCGGCGATAATATTATTTACGTTGTTAACGGCTTTCAAAACGCCTTTGCCACCAAATCTTGATTCGTCATCTCGCAATTCCACGGCTTCGTGTTCTCCTGTGGATGCTCCGCTGGGTACAGCCGCTCTGCCTATTACTCCGGAATCCAATAGCACTTCCACTTCCACGGTAGGATTACCCCTAGAATCCAAAATCTCCCTTGCATAAATCGAAATTATTTCAGACATAATCATCTCCTTTTGAGTTTTTTATATAAATTTGTTGCGATATTTTTTTAATCTCAAAAATTGTCTATAACTTTTGGATTTTTTTATGAAAGAGAAAAATAAATATGAAAAATTTAATGATAAAGTTATTTTTGCGTCAAACGGATTCGCTTTTTATACAGTTTTTTAGATATTTTTTTGTGGGCGGTTTGGCTTTTGTAGTGGATTTCGGGTTATTGTATTTTCTCACCGAGTTTGTCGGTTTTTATTATTTGTTTTCCGCAACAATATCATTTACCGCAGGATTATGCGTGAATTATATTATAAGTATCAAGTGGGTTTTTAGTCAAAATAAAGGTTTGAAAAACAAAAAAATCGAATTTTTAATTTTTTCATTTATAGGCATAGTCGGTTTGTTATTAAACGCTATTTTTATCTGGTTTTTTACGGAAAAATTGTTGTTTTATTATATGATTTCAAAAGTGTTATCAACCGTAATCGTTTATTTCTGGAATTTTTTTGCAAGAAAATACATTTTGTATAAAAGATAAATTATGAAAAAGGCAATAATAATCGGAGCGGGACCCGCAGGACTTACGGCGGCATATGAATTGCTAACGAAAACGGATATTAAACCTATAATTTTAGAACAATCATCGGATATCGGCGGAATTTCCAAAACGGTGGATTATAAAGGTAACAAAATTGACATAGGAGGGCATAGATTCTTTTCCAAATCCGATTTGATTATGGATTGGTGGGAAAATATCTTACCCGAGCAAGGCTATCCCGCATTGGACGATAAAATTTTAAACCGAAAAAAAAATTATTCCAAAAAACCGAATGCACCCGATCCTGAAAAAACGGATTTGGTAATGCTTATCAGAAACAGATTATCCCGAATTTTTTTTGAAAGACACTTCTTTGATTATCCGATAACGTTATCGAAAACCACCATAAAAAATTTGGGTTTGCTCCGAATGACTAATATCGGATTAAGCTATCTAAAAGCATCTTTATTCCCGATAAAACCGGAAAAAAATTTGGAAGATTTTTTTATAAATCGCTTTGGAAAAACTTTGTATGAAACTTTTTTTAAAGATTATACGGAAAAAGTGTGGGGCGTTCCATGTACGGAAATCAAACCGGAATGGGGAGCGCAAAGAATAAAAGGCTTATCCGTTACAAAAACCGTATTGCACGCAATTTCAAAAATGTTCTATTTGAAAAACGATGTAAAAACCAAAAAGGTGGAAACAAGTTTGATAGAGAATTTTTGGTATCCCAAATTCGGACCGGGGCAAATGTGGAACAGAGTTGCGGAAATTATTACAGAAAAAGGAGGAGAAATCTATCTTAATCATCCCGTAAAAAAGATTTTTTGTGAAAACGGAAAGGTAAAAAAAATAAGTTGCTATCAGGATAAAAAAGATGTCCATATCGATTTTGGCGGAGATTATTTCTTCTCTTCAATGCCTATAAAGAATTTGATTAATTCGTTTGAGTGTGAGGTTACATCTCAAATAAAAAATATCGCAAACGGTCTTGTTTACAGAGATTTTATCACGGTGGGATTACTTTTATCCGATATAAAAATAAAAAATCACACA
>CAZUGB010000222.1:0-4420 GCA_964619925.1 uncultured Candidatus Cloacimonadota bacterium | reverse complement strand
AACGGTGAAAAGGAAAAAATAGAAAAATACAAAAAATTACTCGATTCCGATTTGTTTTTGCCAAATTCACCCACTTTAATGAATGCGGGAAACGATTTACAACAACTCTCGGCTTGTTTTGTGTTGCCTATCGAAGATAGTATGGAAGGAATTTTTACAACAATAAAAAATGCCGCATTAATCCATAAATCAGGCGGAGGAACAGGTTTTAGTTTCAGTAGATTAAGAGAAGCAAACGCAAGAGTTCGCTCTACAAACGGTGTATCAAGCGGACCTATTTCTTTTTTAAAAGTTTTTAACGCCGCTACGGATGCTGTGAAACAAGGAGGAACAAGACGCGGTGCAAATATGGCTATTCTAAAAGTGGATCATCCGCAGATATTGGAATTTATCACTTGCAAAGAAGATATTACGCAACTTACAAATTTTAATATTTCTGTAGCGCTTACCACCGAATTTATGAATGCCGTATATCAAGATGAAGAATATAGCTTAATATCACCTCATACAAAAGAGGTAAAAGGTAAATTAAAAGCTCGTGAAGTATTCGATTTGATTGTGGAAATGGCTCATAAAAACGGTGAACCCGGGATAATCTTTTTGGATAGAATTAACGAATACAATCCCACACCGCATATCGGAGAAATAGAAAGCACAAATCCTTGCGGTGAACAGCCACTTTTGCCTAATGAAGCTTGTAATCTTGGTTCCATTAATTTGGCACCTATGATAAAAGACGGTAAATTTGATTTTGATACATTAAAAAACACGGTTTACGATAGTGTGGAATTTTTGGATGATGTTATTAATCGTTCAAAATTCCCTCTTCCCGAAATTGATGAAATGGTAAAAGGAAATAGAAAAATCGGTTTGGGAATTATGGGCTGGGCTGATTTGCTTTTCCAATTGAAAATACCCTATAATTCCGAAGAAGCCATTGATTTGGCGGAAGATATTATGGAGTTTATTGATTATCATGCAAAATTAAAATCTGTCGAGCTTGCTCAAAAATACGGAAGTTTTCCAAATTTCAAAGGAAGTATCTATGAGAATAAATCTCTGAAAAGAGAAGGCAAAAATTTCGATTGGAAAGAACTGAAAGAAAAAATTTATAAAAACGGTATCAGAAATGCCACCCTCACCACCATAGCACCCACCGGAACAATTAGTATGATAGCGGATACTTCCGGTGGAATTGAACCTCAATTTTCTTTGGTTTACGTAAAAAATGTGATGGACGGTGAAAAACTATTGTATGTAAATCCCTATTTCGAAAAAGCTATAAAAGATGCCGGTATTTATTCCAAAGAACTTATGGAAAAAGTTGCCGAAATGGGTTCGGTGAATCATATAGATGAAATTCCACAAGAAATTAAAGATATATTTGTAACCTCACATGATATTTCACCGGAATGGCATATCAGAATGCAAGCCGCTTTTCAAAAATATACCGATAACGCAGTATCAAAAACAATCAATTTCAGAAAAGAAGCCACAAAAGATGAAATAAGAATGGCTTATGAATTGGCATATCAATTAAATTGCAAAGGAGTTACAGTTTATCGAGACGGTTCCAGAGACAATCAGGTTTTGAACGTGGGAAGCAAAGTTAAAGAAGACAAAGAACCTACAAACAAGGTTCTGCCGCGGGTAAGACCGGAAATAGTTACCGGAATTACTCAAAAAATAGAAACAGGTTGCGGGCACTTGTATGTAACAATCAATTCCGACGGAACAGGACCTTTTGAATTGTTTACTCAAATGGGTAAAGTAGGCGGATGTGCTTCCGCTCAATTGGAAGCCATTGCAAGATTGGTTTCTTTGTGCCTTCGTTCAAATGTTGATGGAAATTCGGTAATAAAACAATTACAAGGAATCAGATGTCCGTCACCCATGTGGCACAAAGGCGAAGTGGTTACTTCTTGTGCCGACGGAGTGGCAAAGGCTTTGATAACCTTTAATAAATTGCAGTTGGAAAGCAAAGAAAAAATAGAAGAGATAAATGAAATTTCCACCGAAGTGGTATCCACACCTTCGTCCAAAACAAAGATAGCCACTTGTCCCGAATGCGGTTCACCGATAGAACATTCCGAAGGTTGTTTGCGTTGTCCTTCTTGCGGTTGGTCAAAATGCTAAAAAAATTTAATGCCCCGAAAGGGGCTTTTTTTATTTGTGAATAATATTTTTTAATTCGATAAGATAAATTGCTATTTGTCCCGTTAAAAGTCCAATGCCGAAAAAAATTATACTAACTTTTACAAAATAAATAATTGCTACGGAATATAAAATTATGGAAGGATAGCGAAGGTAAAAACTTTTCAAACTGGAAACTTGCGATTCCTTTTCTTGCTTAAATAAATTTTTCCTCACGGAATTGGCTAACCAAACCATATTTACGGCACTGGCAATACTTCCCAATATAAAGCCGAGAGACTGATTCGGATAATAAGAATATAAAATCACCGCTATAATGTCAAAAAGGGCAATTATACCCAATATTTTTTTTAAATAACTATCAATCACTATCATTTTCGTTATTCTCTATAAAAAATTTTTTTAATAATTTATACACACTGTAAAATCCTGCAAACAAACCGAGCAAAACACCTATGGGAATTGCAAGCGAAACAAAATGAAACTTTTTACCCAAAAAGAAAAAAATAAGAAAAAAAATTATAATTGAAGAAACCATTACCGCACCGATTTGTCCCATTAGTGCCATATATTTTAGAACTTTTCTATCTTTTGTGGCAATTGGTAAAAAATTATTCTTTTTCGGCATAATCTATCATTTGAGGGGATGAAAGATTTATTTTGGCACCTTGATGAAAAATAATTCTTCCCGCTTTTAATTCCCCTTCATAAATACCGTTTTCATAAATTTCAAAATCTCTTTCCACATCCGCATTACCCGTAAATTGTGAAGATAATGTAAGATTTTCGGATTTGATATCCGCCTTTACTTCTGCACCACGGGCAATAGTTACATCTTTGGAAGTGTAAATTACACCGCTTAATTTCCCGTATATAAAAACCGGACTTTCGGTTTTAAGGGTTCCCACAAATTCCGTTGTATCGGAAATAATATTTTTTGATTCTTTGTTTTTGAAAAAAAGCATTTAATTCCCTCTTTTTAATATTTTTTCGGGATCGATGTTATTTTTGTCTTTGATAACTTCAAAATGAAGATGAGGAGCGGAGCTTCTTCCCGTTGAGCCGACTAATCCGATTAAATCACCTTTATCAATGAAACATTTTTTTTGCACCAATATTTTGGCAAGATGAGAATATTTTGTTTGATAGCCGTTCAAATGATCCAATATTACCGTTTTTCCGAAAAATTTATCATAAAGCGTATCCGAAACCACACCGGAAGCCGAAGCCACCACCTCGGTTCCCAATGGTGAAGCCAAATCTATGGCGGGATGCTTTAAGGAATATTTTTGACTAATCACATAATCGCCTTTTATCGGGAAAAGATCCGGAAAAAATTTATTTTCACGTTTGGATATGAATGTATTAATCAGGTTTTTTATCTCTCTTTTATCGATATGTTCCGACGATTGTTTTGCAAATGCTACCTTCAAGCTGTCCAAGTTGTATTTTAGTTTCTGATTTTCATGTTGCAATGTGATAATTTTTTGCTCATACTTCAAAAGTTTGTTATTCAATTTAAAGCAGATTAGCAAAAATCCTAAAATTAAGATGATAAAGACAAATTTTAAAATATGATTCATTTTTTTATCAATTTTTCCAAAAGTTCGTTCAATTCTTCATTCGAATTAAAATAAAATTGAATTTTTCCCTTTTCGTTTTTGTTAGTAATTTTAATTTTTACATTATATTGTTTTTTCAATTTTTTTTCAGTTTCCGTCCATTCCTTTATAATTGATTTTTGAGGATGCAACAAAAAGTCCATAGAATCCAGTTCGTTGATTTTTTTTGCCAAGCGTTCGGCGTATCTTACCGATATTTGTTTTATGGCAATGTAGTCTGCAAAATCCGCTTTGAATTTGTCATCCACGGACAAAATTGCTCTTGCGTGTCCCGAAGTGATTTTTTCGGATAGTATCATATGTTGAATTTTCGGAGGAAGTTTTAATAATCTTATCAGGTTGGATATTGTAACGCGTTCTTTTCCCACAAGATTTGCTATTTCTTTGTGGGTAAGTGAAAAATCTTTGTGCAAAAGTTCATACGCTTTTGCCTCTTCGATAGCGTTCAAATCTTCCCTTTGAACATTTTCAACAATTGCAAATTGTAATTTTTCCTTGGGGGTGGCGTTTTTCACAATCACGGGAATTTCCGTTAAACCTGCCATTTTTGATGCCAAATATCTTCTTTCGCCTGCAATGATTTCGTAGCCATTATCGGTTTTAGTTACAATTATAGGTTGTATCAAACCGTTTTCTTTTATGGA
>CAZUGB010000221.1:0-9822 GCA_964619925.1 uncultured Candidatus Cloacimonadota bacterium | reverse complement strand
CGAGCTTTTGCATTAATTTTCTACTTGCTCGTTTCATTTTATTTACGGCTTCCAGCATATGAACGGGTATTCTAATTGTTCTTGCCTGATCGGCTATTGCTCTGGTAATTGCCTGTCTTATCCACCAAGTTGCATAAGTGGAAAATTTAAATCCCTTTCTGTAATCGTATTTATCTACGGCTTTCATCAAACCGGTATTACCCTCTTGAATCAAATCCAAAAAGTCAAGACCTCTGTTATTATATTTTTTGGAAATGCTAACAACCAGACGAACATTAGCTTCTATCATCTCATTTTTTGATTTTTCTTTCATTCTTTCGCCGCGTTGAATTTCTTCCAAAAGTTCTATCATCTCTTTTGCTGTCATTTTGGTTTCGAGCTCAACTCTTCTGATTTTTCTACGTGCATTTTTTATTTTTCTTAATCTGTCTATAAAAAGAGAAGGCTCCAGTTTTGTAATTCTTCTTACTTCTTCGTAGTCTTCTTCCGATTTATTGGCTTTTCTTCCGAATGTACAAATTTCATCAACCGAATATTTTTTGATTTTGGATAATTCATCAATGGTTTTTAAGCTATCTTTTATTCTATCCACTAAACTACGAATACGGTAAATAAATCTTTGGATAAATTTTTCATTGTATTTGAGACTATTATAAATTTTATAAATTTTTTCTCTTTCTTTATTGATTTTGGCTTGTTCTTCCAGCTCTCCAAGTTCGTTTGTATCGCTCATATCAATAAGTTCGCCAATTCTATCGAAAATAATTTTTGTTTCTTTGATATTTTGTTCGAATTGTGTAATCAATCTTGATTCTTGATTTTTGTCCATCCAAGTTCCATAACCGATTTTGATAATGTTTTCTATTTTAATTCTACCCTCTTTATATCTATGAAGAAAATTTTCCATTTCCCGCAAAGTACTTCCCGATTTAAAAAGATGCTTATTTATGTATTCTTTGGCACTTTCTATTCTTTTTGCAATACTTACTTCACCCTCTCTATCCAAAAGCGGAACTTTTCCCATTTCGCTAAGATACATTCTTACGGGATCATCATAATATTTTTTATTTTGGAACTTTTTCGTTGTACTCTTTTTAAGAACGACCTTTCTTTTGGAAACCTTTTTCATGGTTTCGTCAACCACATCGATTCCCTTTTCTTTAAGGTCATTTAATAAATCTTCTATTCTATCCAAAATTACGGGATTATTTGGCAAAATATCGTTAATTTGCTTGTAAGTAATCTGCATATCATTTTTTTTAGCAATTTTAACCATTTTGTCAAAGCACTCTTTGTAACTTATCATTCTTTCTCCTTTTAATAGAGAGTTTTCGATACAACTCCGCCATGTCGATTCAATTGATTCATTTTTTCTATGATTTCTTTTCTTTTTTGCAAAAGATTTTGATTTATACCCACTTTTCTTAATTCTTCATTTATCTGTTTCAATTCTTTTCTTAATTTTCTTAATTTGATGCTTGATAGCAGTTTATCAATATCAACTTCCTTTTCATCTACCATTAATTCCGAAATTAAATTTCTTTGTTCTTCTTCGAATTCATCCAAATCCGATAAAATATTTTGACTCTTTTTATACATATCTCCTATTTTTTCATACAATAATCCCAATTTTATAGATACAAAATAACTTGAATCTATCTCTTGTGCAACTTTTTTATAATTTTTTTTGCTAAGTAACGTAAAATAGAGCAGATCCTTTTCTTCATAAGGCTCTTTTTTGCCTACCGTAGATTTTTGAATTTTGTTACCCGTTTTGATTTTGGATTTTATTGCTTTTTCGGATATGCCGAATCGCTCGGAAATATCTTTGATAAAGAGTTCTTTATTTACCAAATCATAGATTTCGGAAGCCGTTTCAATAAGCATTTGCAGTTTTTGTTGCCCTGTTATATCGGACAAATTATAAACAAAATCTATCAAATTGGCGGCATTTTCTATCAGCTCGATTAGTTTTTCTTTTCCGTAATTGATAATAAAACTATCAGGGTCTTCATCCGACGGAAGAGTAACTATTTTTACATCGTAACCTTTTTTAGCAATACTCAAAGCCGCTTTTAAGGAAGCCTTTTGTCCGGGATTATCACCGTCATACAATATTACGAATTTTTTTACATACCTTGCCGCCAAATCTATTTGTTTATCCGTAAGAGAAGTTCCCAAAGAAGCAACAATATTTCTTATTCCCTCTTCATATAATCGCAAAAAATCCAAATATCCTTCCACAATTATTATCTTTTTTTCACTTAAAATATCTCTTTTTGTTTTATAAAAGCCATAAAGTTCTTCACCTTTGTGATAAATTTGTGTAGTGGGCGAATTAATGTATTTGGAAGTTTTTGTGTTATCCAAAACTCTCCCGCCAAAAGCAACGATCCTGCCGGAATGAGAATGAATAGGTATCATCAAACGATTACGAAACAAATCATAGATATGAGAATTTTTTTCCAAAAACAAACCGGTGCTTAAAAGTAATTTGGGTGAAATGTTATTTTTTAAAAGATAATTTTTTAAACCTTCGTAGCTATCAAGAGCATAACCAAGCTCAAATTTTTTTGCGGTTTCTTTTCCTATTTTTCTTTTTTCAAGATACGAATAAACATTTGTTCCGAAGTTTTTTATATTTTCTTTGTAATATTCGTTTGCCAGTTGATAAATTTTGTACAAGTTATCGATTTTTTTATTGGATTTTACATCCTGATATTTTATTCCCGCTCTATCGGCTAATAATTTTAATGCTTCAAAATATGATATTTTTTCATATTCCATTACAAAGGTAATAACGTTTCCCCCCTTGCCGCAACCGAAACATTTAAAAATACCCAATTCTTCATTAACGGTAAAAGAAGGCGTTTTTTCCTTGTGAAAGGGACACAATGCCATATAATTATGTCCTCTTCTTTTTAATGGGATATAACTTCCGATAACATCCACAATGTTGTTCGCTTCAAGAACCCTTTGTTTATCAATTTTTATCATCAATAAACTCCACTTCCGTTACACCGTCACCACCCAATCCCATATCGGCGCTTTTAAAAGATTTTATTCGGCTGTCGGATTTTAGATAATTTCTTATTTTGTGTCTTAATGCTCCCGTTCCTTTACCGTGAATTATGCGTACATGTTCCAATCCAGCCAGATACGCATCGTCCAAAAATGTTAGCAATTTCGGAAACGCTTCTTCAAATGTGTTTCCCAATAAATTAATTTCCGTTTTTACCTGTTTTGATATAAATATTTTCCTTTTTGGAAGAACATCGTTTTGGTTTTTGGCTATATAGATATTATCGATATTGGTTGTATAATACATCCCGTTTACATCCACTTTTATACCTTTTGCGGTTATTTCGGTAATTTCTCCGTTTTCTTCAATATCCTTTAACCAAACTCGCATTCCTACCTTGGGTTTTTCTATTTTTTTATTTTCCGTGTCCTTATCTTTTTCGACCAAACCAATCACTTTTTTGTTTTTTTCCGCAACATTATCAAATATTTTTTCCAGCTCTCTTTTGTCTTTCTTTTTTTGCTTTTTCAATTCTTCAAGCTGGTTTGCCACTTCTCTTTGGATAGAATATAGATATTCTTTGGTTTGAGCAATCAATTTTTCTTTCTTTTTTTTGCTTTCGGCTTCCAATTCTTTCAATTTGTCTTCATATTCTTCTATCTTTTTTTGATAAAGAGCGTTTCTTAATTTGAACTTATAAATTTCTCGCGACAGATGTTTTCGTTCTTCGGATAATCTTTTTAGGATGTTATTTAAATTCAAATGTTCTTTTCCCAATAATTCTTTTGCGCGGTTTATAACGTTTTCTTTCAATCCCAAACTTTCGGCAATTTCCAAAGCGAAACTATTTCCCGGAATTCCTTTTTTTAAATGGTATGTTGGCAGATGTTTATCAGGGTCAAAAACCATGGAAGCATTAAAACAATCGGGATGCTCTTCGGCGAATAATTTTAGTGCCGTGTAATGTGTGGTAATAATAGACATCGCTTTTATTTTGATAATCTCTTCCAATATCGCATAAGCCAAAGCCGTTCCCTGCTCCGGATCTGTTGCCGAACCGATTTCGTCTATCAATATCAAAGATTTTTCATCCCCCGAAGAAAGCATCTTTTTTATGTTATTTATATGAGACGAAAAAGTGCTTAGCGATTGGTCAAGTGATTGCGAATCTCCTATATCGGCAAAGATATGATGAAACAAACCGATAGTGGAATCTAATTGTGCGGTAATCGGTAATCCGCTCAGAGCCATTAACGTAAGTAATCCCACCGTTTTCAAAGTTACAGTTTTACCTCCTGTGTTAGGACCTGATAAAATCATAATTTTTTTTGCGTTGTCAAGTTTCAAATCAAACGGTATAACTTTTTGAAAATCACCGTAAAACTTTATCAAAAGCGGATGTCGCGCTCCTTTCAAATCGATAATCAATTCACTTGTTATATTTGGAATTTCGGCATTAAAATCATTTGCAAATTTGGCAATCGCCTGATAAAAATCAAGTTCGGTTAAAATCTTCTGGTTGGAAAGCAGTTCGGTTTTGTATTGAAAAATCAAGTTTGTAAAATCAGAAAAAATATTAATAATTTCATACCTCTCTTCATCGGACAAAAGTTTTAGTTTATTATTAAGAGAAATAACTTTCGCCGGTTCCACATAAGCGGTAAAACCCGAAGAAGAAGAATCCAAAACCATACCGCTAACATAGGGAAGAGAATTTTTTTTAATGGGAACAACATATCGCCCGTTTCTTTGAGTGATAATTTTATCGTTTAGATAGTTATTTTCGGCGTAGTGAGAAATTTCCTTATCCAAAACATTGAGAATATTTTTCCTTATGGTTTTTTGAGAAGATCGAATTTTTTTTAATTTTTCGGATGCGTTATCTTTTATTTCGCCTTTATCATTGAATATTTTTTTGTATTTTTCCGAAATTTCATTCAGTTCATACAAACTATCAATCATTCCTTTCAAACTACCGTATTCGGACAAACTTTTTTTTTGAATTATCAGGTTTCGGGCAATTTCCACATTTTTTGTAATCATCCTAAATTGCATAAAATCGAAAACGATATCTTCCTTTTGCGAATACAACAAGGGGTTAATGTTTGAAAAACCTTCAAAATTAAAGGCACCAGTTATCTTTTTTATTTCCCCCACTATTTTAAGACGATTTTCGATTTCTTTTTTATTTTTTAGCGGTTTTAAATTTTCTATTTTTTCTTTTGCCGTAGCGGATATGGAATATTCCCGAATGATTTTTTTTATTTTATCAAATTCCAATAGGCTATATACTGTCATTTTTTATTTTTCATAATATTTTTAATTGTTTTATCAATGGGATCGGGTTTTGTTAATTTTTTCAGATTTACATCTTGTGTAGCCGCATCCACCCATTTAAGAATTTGAGATTGTTTTATAAAAGCCGTTTTATCCTTCGGCACAGGAAGTAGTGTAAATAGCAAAAAGAGTATGGTAATAATTATTATGGCGTTTATTACTCCCAAAAAACCGCCCAAAAGTCTATTAATCCAATTAATTTTTAAAGCCTTCAAAATTTTCGTGATAATTTTTATTAACACATAGCTAACGAAAAATATGAACAAAAAGATAATAAGATAAGCCAATATAATTGCGCCTGTATTTCCAATATTAAAATTCAAAATCAAAAGCCCTTTTAAAAAAGGACCCAAATATGCTATCAATCCGAAATAAAGCACAAAAGCGGCAAGATGAATAATTGTGGCAATAAATCCTTTTCGATAACCTATTATAAAGAAAATAAAGATAAAAACGCTTAAAATTACATCAATCGTACTCATTATCAGCCTCCTAAAACAAAAAAAGGGAGATAAAGTATCTCCCGACAATGAATTGAAAAGTGCCTATTTCGACAGTTGACTTCTTACAATACCGCTCAATAATTTTCCGTCTGCTCTTGCACCCAATTTTTCTTTGAGATATTTCATTACTTTTCCCATATCTTTCATTGATTGGGCATTCAATTCGGATATAGCTTTTTTAACTTCTTTTGTTATTTCTTCTTCCGAAAGTTGCTTTGGTAAATATTGCGAGATGATATCGATTTCTTCTTGCTCGTGTTTTGCAAGATCATCTCTACCGCCTTTTTTATATAAATCCAAAGCTTGCTGACGCTGTTTTATTTGAGATTGCAGGATTTTAATCTCTTCCTGTTCGGACAGAGTTTTCCCGGTATCAATCTCGGCGTTTTTAAGAGCGGATTTCAAATATCTGAGTAATGTAAGTTTTACCTTATCTTTGCTTTTCAAAGCTTCAACAAGGTCTTTTTTAATTTTATCAACTATCATACTCTTTTGTATTTAGCCATTTTTCTTGCTTGTTTTACAGCTTTACGTTTTGCGGCATTAAGCTCTCTTCTTCTTTTTACACTCGGTTTTTCATAAAACCTGTGTTTTTTAAGTTCGGAAAGCAGAGATGCCTTTTCACAAGCCTTTTTGAACCTTCTTAATGTAACTTGAAAAGGTTCTCCTTCTCTTGCTATAACTTTTGGCACTAACAATCACCTCCAATCTGTTTAATTTGTTCGTCCACAATTTTTTTCGAACAATTACTGTCAAATGAAAAATCCCCGATTTAATCTATAACTTAAATTTGTACGTATTATCCTAATTTTTTTTGATGTAAGAATATTTTTTACCTTTCTCGCCGTTTATTTTTCCTACAAAAAAACTTCTTATCCATAACTTACAAAAAATTAAAAAACGGCAAATTATCCCGTAATATCACTATTGATATAAAACTATGTTTTCTTTTTAAAACACCATCTGATGAATTAATTACACAAAGCTCTTTTTAACCACTTTTCGCTTGACCTGACCACCCGACAAAAAAAGTTTGATAAAAAAATTCGGAGGACTTTATGAAAAATATTTTATTAATTTTATTACTTTTTATTAGTTTTGTATGCCTCAATTCACAAGTATTAAAAATCGACACACCGGACGGAACTTTTAAGATGAGTGTTTCGGAAGATAATTCAAACGCAAAAATCAAATCAAAAAAGGAACCGGTTGTGGACAAGATAGCCGATAAATTGGATTTATTGCAAAAAAAATATTGTTCCAAACTTAACAGACTGGATCAAAAAAGGGTAAAAAAGATTATGGATGAGATATACGATTTATTGGCGGATTTACCCGATGATGTTTATACCACCTCACACAATCAATCACAATCACAAAATATCAATATCAATCTGACAACATCCGATAATATTCAAACCCCTCAAAAAACCGTGGAAAAAGATATTACCCCCGTTTCAAGCAAGGCTATGAGCGAATCCGATTTTCAAACGTTATACAACAACGTAAAAAACGAATCTTTCGCTTCCGATAAATTATCCGTAATAAAAATTGCGGCTAAAAGAAACAAATTCACCGTGTCTCAACTCACTCGTCTTTTGGATCTTTTTTCATTTGAAGAGGATAAAATAACATGCCTACAAATCGTTTATCCAAAACTCACGGACAAAAAAAACGCTCATCAAATTTTAAATCATTTTGAATATTCTTCCGACAAAGAAAAAGTGGAACAAATAATAAATCAATAGAAAAGAGGTAATATGGCAAAAGAACTCACAATAAAAGAATTGGAAAATATCAAAGAACTTTCCAAAAAAGCAAGAGCGGCAATTTTAACAATGACCACGCTTGCATCTTCGGGACATCCGGGCGGCTCAATGTCTTCAATAGATTTTATATTAACTTTGTATCATATGCTCAATATAGACCCGAAAAATCCTAATATGAAAACTCGCGATAGAGTTGTTTTCAGTTTCGGACACGTTTCACCCGCCGCATATTCCACATTGGGATTAATGGGATTTTTCGATTTGGAGATGGCAATATCGCAATTCAGATTAGCCGGTTCTATTTTCGAGGGACATGTGGAACCCGACGTTCCGGGAATAGAATGGGCAAGCGGAAACTTGGGACAAGGTTTATCGGCAGGTTGCGGATTTGCTCTCGCCGCTCGACAAAACGGATACAAAAATAGCGTGTATGTTTTAATGGGAGACGGTGAGCAACAAAAAGGACAGATAGCCGAAGCCAGAAGATTCGCCATTAAATATTCGCTCAATAATCTCGTTGCCTTTGTGGATTATAACAAACTACAAATAGGCGGAGACACATCAAAGATTATGCCCCAAAACTTAAAAGCCGAATATATGGCAGACGGTTGGGACGTTATTGAAATAGACGGACACGATTTTGACAAAATTCATTCCGCTATCATAAGAGCCGAAAGAATTAATAACCCCGTTCTTATCCTTTCTCATTCAGTTATGGGAAAAGGAGTGTCATTTATGGAAAACAATGCCAAATACCACGGTTCCACAATCAAAGAAGAGGAGCTTTATAAAGCATATAAAGAAATCGGCTATTCTTTCGATTTGGAAAAATTAAAAAAACTCAGAGCCGAATTTGTTCCCGCCAATCATACGGAAAAGAAATCGGATAATTTTGATTTGCCTGTTTCCCAACCTATACTTTACACGGAAAAAACCGACAATCGTTCCGCTTGGGGCAATGCCATTGCAGATATTGCAAAAAATCTCGATGATAAATACAAAAAGAAAATAGCGGTTTTTGATAACGATTTGCAGGGAAGTGTAAAAACAAACGCATTTCAAAATGTTCTTCCTGATAATTTCTATGAAGCCGGGATTATGGAACATCATAGTGCCGTAGCTTCCGGTGCAATGTCAAAAGATGATATTCAAGTGTTTTTCCCCGGATTTGGCGTTTTCGGTGTGGATGAAACATATAACCAACATCGCCTTAATGATATAAACAACACCAATCTGAAAGTAATTACCACCCACGTAGGTCTGGATGTGGGTGAAGACGGCAAAACTCACCAAGCCATTGATTATGTGGGTCTTATGAGAAATTTATACGGTTTTAAAATCATTGTTCCGGCAGATGCAAACCAAACGGATAGAGTGATAAGATACATTTCGGGCAAAAAAGGTAATTACTATGTTGCAATGGGAAGATCAAAGCTCGATATAATCAAAGATACAAACGGAAATATCTACTTTGATGAAAATTATACCTACCAATACGGCAAAATCGACATCATCCGAGAAGGAACCGACGGCGTAATCTTTTGCATGGGAACCATGACAACAAAAGCGGTAAAAGTATCTGACGAACTGAAAAAAGAAGGTATTTCCATAGCGGTTTACAATACCGCTTCCCCCACGCAAATAGACATCCAATCCGTAGTTAAAGCCGCAGAAACGGGATTTATTTTTACTTATGAAGATCACAATGTAGGAACGGGCTTGGGCGCTACCATTTCCAATATTATAGCCGAAAATAACATCTCGGTAAAATTGCATAAATTCGGCGTTTCAAAATACGGAGTTTCGGGCAAATCTTCCGATGTATTCAAACTAATGGGTTTAGACGAAAATACTATAATGGATAAAATAAAAAAAATCATATCATAGCCAAATCACAGCTAACTTATTTTCTCATGCTATCCGATAAAAAAGTCGGATGGCATTTTTTTTATTAAAACAAAATAGATACACTTTCGATGAAAAATTAATATCTCTTAATTTACAACATCACTAACTATCTTTACAAAAAAATCAATAACAAACAAAATCGGCTAAAAAATTTTTTCTGCGCTGGTTTTATGCAACAAAACAACAAATCTTTCATCAATAAAAATATTTTCCCAAACAAACAAAACTATCCTTCTTGTGGAATGAATATTGCTTTTATTTATGAAAAATTTAGAGCTAAGAG
>CAZUGB010000220.1:0-19078 GCA_964619925.1 uncultured Candidatus Cloacimonadota bacterium | reverse complement strand
TTTCCATAAGATGATTTTCATTTATACCAAGTGTTTGGTAAGATGATTTTTATGTAAGGTATAATGAATTTTCAATCGGGTTAATTTTCTATTTTAAATTTATAAACCCCGTTTCTGGTAGCGGCGTACAGGATACCGTTAAAGAATTTTACCTTATAAGAATAACCTATCTCGCTATCGTCTATATTAGTTAGCAATTTTGTGGTTTGCGGATTGGAAATATCAAAGATATAAATTCCTCCGCCGCCGGATGCCAAAGCCGCATAACCTTGATATATAGCCAATTGTTTTGCCAACCCGGAAGTATCATAGTGATATATCATTTTCCAGTTATCACCTTGAAGTTCATACACTTCAAAACCTTCGTGTCTGTCAGCGACGTAAAGATAGTTGTCAACTCTCTTAACATCATAAGCGGACCCGGGGGTATCGATATATTTATCAATAACGGGATTATTCGGATCGGTTGTGTTTATGTAGGCTATGCCTTTTTGTTCGTTGGCTATATAATAATGATTTTCATCGAATTTATCAAAATTATGCACATCATAATCGAATAGTTGATCTGCGTCTATCAGGGGGGTAAATTGCCAAGTAAAATTAATATGGAGAGCATTTGATATTTTCAATTTATGAGAAGAAGCATCGTTTTTGGTAAATCTTAATTGAATTGTATCATTTTCAGTGGACGATAGTATATCCAAATCTTCTATTCCGCCTGTATCGGTAATTATGGGCGGTAAGTATTGCGGATTTGATATGTCGGCAATATTAAAACAATTGATGGATGCCGGACTTCCGTAAATATCATATACAAAAAGTAATGTTTCACTGCTTGTATGAGCCACATTTATTAATCTGGGATAATTTAAATATTGAGAATAATTCACAATTAACGTATCGGTATTCATATCAAATATGGAAAAACCGTTTTGGTCCACAGCCACAAAGAGATGATTATCGTCTATGGTAAAATCTCTGGCGTAGCCTCTTGTTTGGTAAAATTTATCTATTTGAACTTGAGAAGGTTCCGGTTGAAATGTTTTGTTCGGTTTTGCACAAGAAAAGATAATTAAAGTAATTATTAACATTAAAAATATGTTTTTCATCCATACTCCTTAATAAATTTTTAGCTCTTTTAAGCAAATTTTGTTCCTAACTATAAAACCTTTAATGGAAGAATTCCGTTAAATAAAAGAACATTTCAAACAAAATCAGCTGTTGATTTACATGACCCTTTAAGCTATATTTCAATTCTTCCAGTTTATTTATAATTTTTGCACTGTAAATTTCGATATTCGGATTCAGATTATAAAAATCTTTTAGCATAGGAATTTTATCTACGTTTATCACGTTATTTCTATTGTTCATAACGTTTGAAACATCATATATCCACACAATTAAGAAATTGATGAGTTCTATCAGAAGTTCGTTTTTTGCAGAAGATTTAAAATTTTTTAGAAAGGTAAAAAAATTCTCGTTGTTATATTCATAGATAATATCCAAAAAAACATCGGCGTCTTTTCTTGCTTCCATAAATCCTTGATTTGCAAGTTGCAGTGCTTTTTCCATACTTCCGTTTGAAATCTTGGATATAATATTTGCCGAAACCTCGTCCAAATCGGGGTTTTTTAATAATTCTCTTTTAATAGCATTTTCGGGAACGGGATTAAATGCAATTTTTTGACATCTCGAAAGTATGGTGGGTAATAAGTTTTGCGGTTTTGATGTGGTAAGAATTAAAATTGTATTTTCCGGTGGTTCTTCCAGTGTTTTTAAAAAAGCGTTTTGAGTGTTTACATTCATGTTGTGAGCATCTTCTATTATAAAAATTTTATACTTTGCTTCAAGTGGCGAAAGAATAATTTTATGTTCCAGCATTCTAATCGAATCAATTTGGATACCGGTAGATTTTGAAAAATAAAATTTTTTCCAAGGTGTGTGTTTTTTGTTTTCCAAATAGGCTTGATATTCTTTTCGCAGGCTTTCGGATTTAATCATTCCCTGTTCGGTAATATCCAATTTCGGGGTGGGAAAGATGTATAACAGGTCGGGATGAGATAAATCGAGAAATTTTTTACAGGAATTACATTTTCCGCAAGGTAATCCGTTATTAGGGGCGGTACAATTAAGAGCCATACCGAAGTAAAGAGCGGTGGTAAATTTTCCCACACCGTCTTTTCCATAAAAGAGATAGCTGTTTGCCACCTTATCTTTGAAAATGGCGTTTTTTATTATTTCAATAGCTTTATCTTGGGCGGTAATATTATTAAACATTTTTCGGATACTTCGTTTTTACGCCAATTCTATTACATTCATCGTAAATTACACATTTATCGCATCTCGGATTAACGGGAAAGCATAGGTTTTGTCCGTATGCCACAAGATAAGAATTAAAATTCAGCCACATATATTCGGGCAATTTTTCTCTTAATGCCATTTCGGTCTCAAAAGGTGTTTTTGTATTTACATATCCTAATCTGTTGCAAATTCTATGAACGTGAACATCCACACAAATCGCAGGTTTTTTAAAAGCGATAGCTCTAACGAGATTGGCGGTTTTTCTGCCTACTCCGGGTAATTTTATCAAGTCGTCAATTTCATCCGGCACTTTTCCATCAAAATCATTAATTAAAATTTTGGGAAGTTTCGATAGGGATTTGGCTTTGTTCTTATAAAATCCCACGGGATAAATCAATTTCTCTATTTCAACCTCTGATAATTTTTCCAAATCATAAACGGTATCGACTTTTTCGAATAATTTTTTAGCCGCTTCTCTTGTGGTTTTATCCTTTGTTCTTGCACTTAATATTGTGGTGATTAATATTTTAAAAGGATCTTTTGTTTGAATTTCAATCAAGTCAACCACCGGTGAGGGATAATTTTCAAATTGTTCTTTTAATTTTTCGTATATTTTGTGGATGTTAATTTCTTTCATTATTTGGTTCTCATAAACTTAACGATATGATTTTTAAAGGCGATTTTGCATAGTTTGTTATCGGAAGGCAGATGATTAAAAAAGAGGTAACCGGTTTTTTTTGCTCCTACAAGTAGTTTTCCAAAAGAAAAAGAGTAACTCATAATATTTTTTCTGGATTCTTGTCTTTCCAAAATCATATTTTTATATTCCGTTTCATCTTTTTGCTCGTAAATCATTTGCATATTTTCTTGTCCGGCAAAGAGTAGATGATAAACCTCTTCTATGGGAACAACATCATATTGTTTTCCGTTTTGATCTATCAGATAAATGTCGGAAGGTTTTATTGTAATCGGTTTATTGGAATTATTGATAACCGTCAGATAAAAGGTAGTAAAATAATCGGATAGGTTTTGCGGTTCTTTCACCCAATATCGGTAGTCAATAATTGCCGTGTATGATTTTGTTTTTATAATGGCGTATTTATCCGACACTTTTATATGTTTACCGGGCAAAGGTCTGTAGTTTGTTACGCAAGAAGTGAGTAACACAAACAAAATAAAAACCGATATAAATTTTGCTGTTTTCATCATTATTTCCTATTCTTCGGTAAAATCTATATTTCTTGTTTTAAAACCGTATCCCATAACGTCATATACATCGGTAAGAATCACAAAGGCATCGGGATCTATATCCTTTACTATTTCCTTAAAAAACGGAACCTGTCTTCGGTTCATTACACAAAACAGAATATACTGATCTTGTCCGGTATAGCCGCCTTTTGCCTTAAATAGCGTAACCCCGCGATGTAATTTGTTTATAACTTCCTTTTTGATTTCTTCGTTTTTCGGACTTGAAACATAAACACCTTTTACATAAGGAAGACCTTCACTTGTCAAATCCGTTATTTTTGCACTGATAAAAAGATTTATATAACCCCAGATAACAAGTTTGATATCTTTAAAAACAATTGCCACGGTTAGGATAATTAATGTTTCTATCAACCAATAACCCGTACCTATGGAAAGGCCTGTTTTCTGTTTGATAATTGCCACGGGTATATCCGTTCCTCCGGTAGAACCTTTTGAGCGAAAGATAATTCCCAATCCCATACCCAAAAGCACCGAACCGGCTACAGCGGCAAGATAAATACTATCCGGCGGTATCATAGAAAAAATTTTTTCACCGTCGTGCATAAATGTGTATTTGGTTAAGTCCTTTATTAATCCCATTTTATGAAGAGAGGGCAAACTTAAAAAATCGGCAAAAAAACCCACAACGAGAAATCCGTAAAGCGTTCTAAATCCGAATCGTTTTCCCAAAACCAACAAACCCAAGATAAATAGCGGGATATTCATAAAAATCATGGAAATTCCCACAGGAATGTGAAAAATGTGATAAAAAATCTGTGCTAAACCTCCCACTCCGCCGGGGGCTATCTTATAAGGGACCAAAAACCACGAATAACCAATGCCGAAAAGTATCGCTCCAAAAATTATACCAACTAGCTGGACGATATTTCTGATAATCTTTTCTTTTTTCATTAATCCTCCGATTTCATTTTCATAATCCTAAAATATAGACGGATTATAAATTTTTACAACCACAAAACCCACATCGTCCAAAGATTTTATCGGATTTTTTATTTTTCGCAGTTCCACAAGATAGCCTTTGTGTTTTTGTCCCGCCGAAATATATATTCTGGTAATTTTACTGGCAACCTCTTCTCCGCTTTTATTCAACACTTTTATTAAGATATTTTTTTCATAATTTGCCGAAGAAAGATTGGTTACTTCAAATTCAACATCAATGTTTGCACGGGTAAATTGAGTAACTTTTGCATTTGAAAAAATAATGTGTTTTTTTTCACTTTTCAGATAGCAACTTCGAAGCATAATGCCAAAAATGGCGGCAATTAAAAGAACAAATTTAATTGATGAAGAAATCGGGTATTTTTTGTTTATATCAATTCTATTATCCGCAATACGCATAATTTTCCTATTTGCTTTTGATTCCTAGCTCTATTGTTATCTCAAACGCATTTATAAATTTATTGTTATCAATATCGATATTTTTTTTGGCTTTTTCAAGATACTTTTTTGCTTCTTTATATTTTTTCAAATCTGTTAAAATTTTTAAGATATAAAAATATGATGTGGCATCTTTCGGATCGTATTCGATGTTTTTTTTCAGATATTTTATAGCCTTTTGTTTTTTGCCTAAATTGTATAGGGCTATGGCATAATTTCTATAAAAATTGGGAAAACCTATATCCAGATTCTCAGACTTTTTGTAATATGTTACCGCTTGTAACCAGTGTTTTTTATTAGCATATATACTTGCTTTCAAATAGAATATGGCTGCTGTTTCTCCGAATCTTTCTTCAGCTTGATCCAAATAGTCCAATGCTTTGTCGTCTTGATGCATGGAATAATAGATTTCGGATATTAGTAAATAGGGAATTTGGGTTATATTTTTTGCTTTATCAAATCGAACAGAATATCCAAGCTTGTGAGATATTTTCTATTTTCCAGATACGCATAAGCAATGTTATATTTAATTTCGGGTGTTTTTTCATTGATTTTTTCATAAAAATTAATTGCCAAAGGATATTCTTTGATATTCAAAAAATTTGTTGCAATTTTATAAAGCAAATCGTCTTTCTCTTTTTGATTATCGCAAAAATTTAATGCTTCAATGTAATATTCGTTAGCCTTTTTATATATTTTTTGAGAAGTGAGTATATCTCCCAATTCCATATACAAAATTTTTTCGTTTGGAAAATCTTTTAGAGCATTTTCCAATATGTGTTTGCTTAAAAGCCAATTTTGTTTTTTAAAAGCTTCCGCCTGATAAAGTATAGTATCTAATTTTCCCATAATTCCTTAAAAATTTCTAAAATTTCTTTTTTTTTCGTAACAACGTTTATTCTTTTTCTCGCTTCGGTAGCATTTTTGTAGCCTTTTGTATAATGCAAAAGATGAGTTCGTAATTTTATCACGGCTCTTTCTTCATTTTTTTCTTTGTTTATAGCCATAGAAATATGGGTTGATATTATCTCAAGTTTTTTTTCATTGGATATAAAAAAATTATCATCTGCTGATTTTATTCGACCGAAAATCCAAGGTTTGCCCAAAGCTCCTCTGCCAATCATGATAGAATCACATCCTGTGGATTCATACATTTTCATAGCATCTTCTTTTGAGGTGATGTCGCCGTTTCCCACTACCGGAATGGAAAGATTTTTTTTTATGTCTTTTATGATTGTCCAATTGCTTCTTCCACAAAACATCTCAGCTCTTGTTCTAGGATGAATAATCAAAATATCTATTCCCGCATCTTGCAACAGACGAGAAAACTCTACGGCATTCACGCTGTTTTTATCCCATCCCGCTCTGATTTTGGCACTAAGGAAAATTTCAGTATTTTCTAATGTCTTTTTTAGGGATTTTACTATGGATTCTGCTATTTTAGGGGTTTTCATCAATGCCGAACCTGCTCCTCGCTTTACCACTTTCTTTACGGGACAACCCATATTTATGTCAATGAAATCCGGTTTCAGATTTATCAATTTTTCTGTTGCTTTTGCTATTATATCGGGATTATTTCCAAAAATCTGAATCCCAAACGGACGTAAATCATCTGTAAATTCCGCATATTCGATGCTGTGTTTATAATTATAAATCAATCCGTCCGCACTTACCATTTCACTAACGATTACATCCGCACCGAGACGTTTGCATATTGCCCTAAACGGATAATCGGTAAGCCCTGCAAGCGGTGCCAACCAAAGTTTTTTATTTGTTAAATCTTGAATTTTCATAAAAATGATACATTATAATTGCCGCAGATATTGCCGCATTTAACGACTCCATATTTTCAATGGGAATTTTTACCGAAAAATCGGCATTATTTTTTATTTCGTCCGATATTCCGTGAGCTTCCGAGCCAATTACTATAATTTTGGGTTTTGATATGATTGGTAATTTGTTTAATTCTATGGATTGTTTCGATATATCTGCAATTATTTTTACAGCGTTTTCATTTTTTAACCAATTGTCATCATATTGAAAGATAGGTATCTTAAAGATAGCTCCGAGAGATGCTCTGATTACCTTTTCGTTCAAAAAGGAAACGCTACCGTTTGATAGTACAACAGCATCAAAGGAAAAAGAAAGAGCCGTTCTGATAATCGTTCCCAAATTACCCGGATCGGATATGTTATCAAGATAGATGAGCGAATTGTAGCTTTTCGGAAAAGAAAAAGGATTATATTTTATCAGAGCGGAAATGTATTGAGGCGTTTTTGTGTTTGATAGTTTGTTAAAGTAATGTGCAGGTGTTTCATATATTTTTTTGTAATTAAAATTATGTGGATTATAGGGATTTTTTTTTGTAACATACAACTCTTCGAACACAATTCCGTATTCGGAAATCTGCTTTAATAATCGAAAACCTTCTACCAAAATCAAATGATCTTGTTCAATAAATTTTTTTTGCTTATATTTTAAAACCTTTGAAAGATGATTTTTTGATAGTAATTCCATTTATGAATAAATAGCCTTTATTTTTTTGTAGTCCACATTATCGATTTGTTCGGGTTTTAAAAATTTTTTAGCATATTCCAAGATTATACCCGAGTCTATCAAAAGATTAAGAAGATTTTTATCAATGTCGTTGTCTTTTGCCATAAAAGCCATGATTTTTAATGTTTCGGTAAGTGTTTTTCCTTTTTTGTACGGTCTGTCGGCGGCAGTAAGTGCTTCAAATAAATCGGCAATTGCCAATATTCGCGATTGAAGGGGAATTTCTTTTTCTTTCAAGTGAAACGGATAGCCTTTGCCGTTTAGTTTTTCATGATGTTCCGAAGCGTAAAGAGGCACATTTTTATATTTTTTGGGGAATGTTAATTTTGATAACATTTCGTAGGTAACATAAACATGTTCTCTCATCTTTTCTATTTCTTCAAATGATAAAGTCCCTTTTCTAATTTTTAAATTATCCGCTTCGTTTTTTGTGAGGATCTTATATCTTTTTCCGTCGTGCAAGTAATCAAAATCAAATATTTCATCTACCAGAGCCACATCTTCATCTTTCATAAATTCATTTCCGATATTTGCATTATTGATAAATTTTTTATAATTTTCCAATCGGTTTGTAAGTTTTTCAAATTCTTCTTGCGAAAGTTTACCTTTCAAAAAGTCTATCTCAATAATTTTTTCTATCAATTCCAGCCTGTTATTTACCAGTTCTATTCTATCGAAAATTGTTTCCAGTTTTGTGGATTTATCCATCACGTAAACGGGGGTGGTAATTTTACCAATATCATGCATCCACGCCGCTATTGAGATTTCTTTTATCTGATTTTGATCAAATCTCACGTTAGAAAAATATTTTTTATCATTTTGTATTTTTTGGGTAATCATTTCCGCCAGAGTTGCCACTCTTTGAATGTGTCCACCGGTGTATTTGGATTTTCTATCAAGAGCGGTAGCAATACTTTTGATAAAATCTTCCAATAATTTTTCCAAATTTTTTATAAGTTTATTATTGGAAAAAGCTATTGCTGCTTGGGATGCCAGAGAAGTGAGCAAAGCTATTTGTCTTTGACTAAACGGAACAACTTCTCCTTTGTCGTTCATTGCATTAATCAGCTGTATTACTCCGATAACCGTGTTTTCATGATTTTTCAAAGGGATGGCAACCATGGATTTTGAGTGATAATTGTTTGCTTTGTCATATTTTTTGGTTCCGCTGTTATCGAATATTTCCTGATTATAAACGTCATCTATTATTGCCGGTTCTCCCGTGTGGACAACATATGAAACAAAATTTTTCATCATTTTTTTGCCATTTTCGTCATAGAGTGGAATTTTAGGCCATTTCTCATCAATGAAAACATTTTTTAATTTTATGTTCATGGTTTTATTGTATATGATAGAAAATTTTAAAAATTTTCCGTCGTCCGTAACCGTATAAATCGTACCGCCGTCTGCGTTTGTATATAAGATAGCTTCATTAAGAACCATTTTAAAGAAATTTTCTATATTCTTTTCAGCAGACAAAGCAATCCCTATTTTTGTAAGTCTCTCAATTAGGGCTATAGGACTTTTTTCGTTACTCATTTTTAAACCCCTTTTTCTATTTGACAAATTATCGTGTAAAATAATTTCTAAAAGCAAAAAATATGTCAATGAATTAAAATGAAAAAAATAAAATCTATAATTTTAGCGGCTGGAAAATCTCGTAGAATGGGTACAGATAAGGCTTTGATTAAAATCAACGGCACACCTAATATTGTGCGTATCATAGATAAAATGCATGATTTTAGCGAAGAAATTGTGGTTGTTGTTTCCCATAATTATAAAGAGATAAAAAATATTTTATCGGATTGTAAGAAAATAAATGTTGTAATAAACAAAAAAGCTTATTTGGGAATGTTTTCTTCGGTAAAAACCGCTGTCAAAACCGTAGGTAAGGCGGATTTTGTTTTTTTTCAACCCGTTGATAGTTTTTTTATCCCGAAAGAAGTATATGATTTTCTTATGAAAAATTTGGATGATAATTATGATTTTATAAAGCCGTACATTGAAACCAAACAAGGGATAAAAGGCGGTCATCCCATAGTAATAACATCAAAAGGATTAAAAAAAATATCGGTTGCGGATACGGAAGATAATCTTAAAAATATAATGAGAAAATCGAAAGTTAAATTTGTCCGTACCGAATACGACGAGATTTTATTAAATATCAATACGCCGGAAGAATTGGAAAAATATTTAAAGAGGTAAAAATGGAAACTACAAGATTGGATATAATGAGAAAAGTTGTAAAAAACATAGATTCCAATACTGAATTTGTATTGGCAACAGTGGTGCAAGGGGCAGAGGGAAGTCCCGGAAGAAGCGGATTTAAACTTATTTGCTATCCGAATGGAAGTTTTGAAGGAACCGTAGGCGGCGGTGAACTTGAAAGATTGATTATCAAAGAAAGTTTGAGCGTATTTAAAATCAAACAAAATAAGTTAATCACCTACGAATTAAAGGAATCCGAAGGGGGAATAGGAATGTTGTGCGGGGGGGAAGCAAAGATTTTTTTGGAATACTTTCCTACAAATAAAAGAGCTTATTTGTTCGGTGCCGGACATTTGTGCCGATCGATATTACCGATTTTGAATAACTTGGAATTTACTACCGTGGTAATTGATAACAGAAAAGATTATGCCAATAGAGAAAAATTACCTTTGGCAAATGAGATATTTGCTGTGGAATATAAAGATTTTTTAAAGGATTTTTCTCCTAACAAAAATGATGCTATTATCATTTTTACACACGGTCACAAGCATGATTTTGAAATAATCGATACGATTTGTAAAAGAAATTTGCAAGTGAAATATATCGGTATGATTGGTTCAAGAAGTAAAACGGCTTATGCAATAAATAAAATTAAAGAAAAGAATTATCCCGGAAATTTAATAGATAAGGTGTTTGCTCCCATAGGATTGAATATTGGCAAAACAACCACTCACGAGATAGCCGTGGCTATTGCCGCTGAAATTTTGGCGGTTTACAACGGAATAACCGAAATAGACTTTTATTCCAGAATAAATAAAAAATTCTCAGTTGAGAAAATAGATTATCAAACGTAAATAAGCCTATTTCGGTTTTATTAAAGCTATCTTATTATTCCCGCTTCGTGTTTGGAAGAAATAATCTTTCCAAATTTATTCTTGGAAATATATTTTGGCTTGTATTTTGTATATTGATAATCCAATTGTCTTACAAATGATCTGATATGATTTCTTGAACCCTTACGAAGATTTTTGTACACAAAGATAATACCCTCCTGTTTTTTTATTATAGGATAATAAAACAGGAAATTTACTGCGGAAATAAAAATTAGCAAAAAAAAAGACACCCGAAAAAATAGGTGTCTTATAAAAATTTGCCGTTAAGATTTATTATTTATCATAACCGTTAGGATTTTTTGTTTGCCAATTCCAAGAATCCTTACACATATCATCAAGGGTATATTTGGCTTCCCAATCGAGTTCTTTTTTGGCTTTTGTCGGGTCGCAATAACTAATTGCCACATCTCCGGCTCGTCTGTCCGTAAAAGTATAGTTTATTTTTTTACCTGAGGCTTTTTCAAAAGCTTTTACTATATCCAAAACGCTATAACCGTTTCCGGTTCCCAAATTATAAATATGTACTCCCGTATCGGATAATTTCTTTAACGCACTTATATGTCCCAAAGACAAATCCACCACATGAATGTAGTCTCTAATGCCCGTACCGTCTTTTGTGGGATAATCATTACCGAATATGTTTAATCTTTCATAAGTTCCCAAAGCTACTTTTGATACATAAGGGAAAAGGTTATTGGGGATGCCGTTCGGATCTTCTCCGATTAATCCGCTTTTGTGGGCACCTACGGGATTAAAATATCTTAAAAGTATGATACTCCAATTGTTATCGGACACATAAATATCCTTTAAAATTTCTTCTATCATTAATTTGCTTCTGCCATATGGGTTTGTGGCACTGGTGGGTTCGTCTTCTTTAAAGGGATAGTTTGTAGAATATCCGTAAACGGTAGATGAGGAACTGAATACGATTTTTTTTACATCGAATTTTCTCATTACATCAAAAAGTATAAGACTTCCGTAAACGTTATTGTGATAATATTCGATAGGTTTTTCTACCGATTCTCCCACGGCTTTAAAACCTGCAAAATGTATTACGGCATCAATATCATGTTTGGAAAAAATATCGGACAGAGCATTTTTGTCTCTTATATCGGTTTTATAAAATATCGGTTTTTCCCCGGTGATTTGTTCAATTCTGTTTAAAACTTCCTTTTTGCTGTTAGATAAATTATCAACAATAATCACGTTGTAATTCTTTTGTAACAACTCAACTACCGTATGACTTCCTATGTAGCCCGTACCGCCTGTTACCAAAATATTTTTCATTTTTTATAAAACTCCTTTATTGCCTCGGCAATATAACTTACCATTTCTTCATTCATTTCGGGATATATGGGCAAACTCAAAACTTGTGATTGATAATTGTATGTATTAGGAAAATCTTGCGGTGTATGGTGGAGATATTCATAGGCTTTTAGATATGGCAATCCTATCGGATAATGAATGCCTGTGGAAATACCTTTTTCCGCAAGAAATATTTTAAGATTATCTCTGTCTTTTGCTCTTATCACATACAAATGATAAACCGATGTTGAATTCGGATGTATTTTGGGTGTGATTATATGCTCTATTTCCGATAAGTATTTATCATATAATTTCGCTATATTTTGTCTTCCTTTTGTCCATGAAGGCAAATATTTCAATTTGACATTAAGAATTGCGGCTTGTAAGCCGTCTAACCTGCTATTATATCCTTCGAATTCATGATTATACTTATCGGTTCTTCCGTGATTTGCATACATTCTACATTTTTTTGCCAATTCTTCGTTGTTTGTAACTATTGCTCCTGCATCTCCGTATGCACCGAGATTTTTTCCGGGATAAAAACTAAATGTGGCAATATCTCCCCAGTTTCCGATATTTTTTTGAGAATAAATTGCTCCGTGAGCTTGAGCGGAATCTTCTATTACAAAGAGATTATACTTTTTGGCAATATCAACGATTTTATCCATTATAGCGGCTTGACCGTATAAATGAACGGGGATAATTGCCTTTGTTTTATCGGTTATTTTTTCTTCTATTTTATCGACATCGATTGTATAGTAATCGGGATGACAATCGGTAAAAACCACTTTTGCACCTGTTGCCGTGATAGCTTCGGAAGTGGCTATAAATGAATTTGCCACCGTAATGATTTCGTCATTAGGTTTTATCCCCAATGCTTTTAGAGCAATAATAAGAGCATCGGTACCATTTCCGACACCTATACAATATTTTGTTCCAATATATTCGGCAAAATTTTTCTCAAATTCCTTTAATTTTTCCCCTCCGATAAACGCCGAATTTTCGATTATATCAAAAATTGCCTCATCAATTTCTTCTTTAATAGAATGATATTGTGTAGTTAAATCTAAAAAAGGTATATCCATTTTTCGCTCTTATAATTTTCTTAATAATTTTGCGGGATTTCCAACATATATTCCGGGTTCTTTTATATCCTTAGTAACCACCGCACCGGCTCCGATTACAACATTATCGGTTATTGATACGGGTAAAATCGTGGCATTGCTTCCTATTGATACATTATTACCGATATGAGTGTTTTTCCACAATTCCTTTTTACCATAAGCGGGATGTCCTTCGGAAAAAAGATCATTAATAAACATTACTCCGTGCGCAATAAAACAATTATCGCCGATAGTTACAAGTTCGCAAATAAAGGTATGTGATTGAATTCTTGTATTTTTGCCTATTTTTACATCTTTTTGAATTTCCACAAAAGGTCCTACAAATGAATTATCGCCGATTTCACATCCATACAAATTTACCGGTTCAATTACCGTAACGTTTTCGCCGAATTTTACATTCTTGATACCTATTTGTAATTTTTTCATATTACTCGGTCCTTCCTAATTTGCATTTTTTAGGTTGGAATCTTAAAGAAATTTCTTTTCCGGTTTCAATGGATTCGTAAATTGCATTAATTAATTCCAGTGATTTTCTTCCTTCTAATCCGTCAACTAATGCTTTTTTATTATGCAATAAGGATTCGCAAACATTATCAAGATAGCGAATATGACCGAAACCGTAAACATTTGAAGGATTTTCATTATAATTTGTTAAAATTTCTTCTTTTTCTTTTTCGTCTTCGTCAACAAAGTTCCACGTTTTCATTTTATTTACCGCAAAACCTTCTATAACCACGGTTCCTTTTTCTCCGAGAATTGATAATGAACCTTCCAAGTCTTTCGGACGAGTGGCTGTTGTGGCTTCTACCACACCAATCGCTCCGTTTTTAAATGTAATAATTGCAACACCCGTATCTTCGGTTTCTATATTTGCCAAAGCAGTTCTACTTTTTGCAAAAACGGATACGGGTTCACCAAGCATCCATTCAAGCAAATCAATATGGTGTGACGCTTGATTGGTAAAAACACCGCCGTCCATTGCCCATGTTCCTCGCCAAGCATCCTGATCGTAATATTCCTGAGGACGACACCAACGAACTCTAACACTTCCCATAACCAATTTGCCGAATTTATTCGATTCAAGTGCTTCTCGCAATTTCATTACCGGAAGATTGTATCTATTTTGTTTTACAACAAATAATTTCACACCGTTTTCGTCGCAAACGCGTATCATAGCATCGGCATCTTCCAAAGTAAGCGCCATAGGTTTTTCCGTTACAATGTGCTTTTTGTATTTTTTTACAATATCAACGGTATGTTTTGCGTGATTTCCACTTTCCGTGAGAATATTTACCACTTGAATTTCAGGGTGGGCGGAAAGCATATCATCATATGATTTATAATAAGGAACACCGTATTTTTCACCTGTTATTTTTGCTCTGTCTCCCTGAGGGTCTGAAACGGCAATGAGTTCTGCTTTGTCGGTTAAATGTTTTGTTATTGTCTCAGCATGTTTTTTGGATATTCTTCCGCATCCGACAAGTGCAAATTTAATTTTTTCCATAAAATCTCCCTTAATTTTTTTTATCTTTGTTGTTTTTTAGTAATTGTTTTTCGGGTACTTTTCTATTGTATTTGGCAGGGCTACCTAACCATATTTCTTCCGAGGGAATATCTTTTGTTACAATACTACCGGCAGCAGCTACACCATCTTCGTTTATTGTTTTACCGGGTAAGACCGTTACATTTACACCTAATCTTGCTCCTTTTTTCATTGTGATACCTTTAAAATGTTTATAACGTTCTTTATCTCTTCCCATAAAATTATCATTACTTGTAGTTACTCCCGGTGCTATAAAACAATAATCTTCAACCTCGGAATAGGCTGTAAGATAAGAGTTTGTTTCAAATTTATTGCGTGAACCGATGTTACAGTAATTTTCTATAGCAACTCCTCTACCGATGATATTATAATCTCCGATTGATACATTCTCTCTAACCGTTGCCATATCCGCTATAAGGTTATTATCCCCGATTTTACATTGGACATAGATAATTACATTGGTCCCGATAAGACAATTATCACCGATTTTTGTGGGATTATATTCCTTTTGAGCTTTAAAAATACTTCTGGGCGAAATCATTGGTTTTTTCCCTATTACGGTGTTATCATCAATGCGAACATATTCGCCTATTTCGGTATTTTCATATATTATCACATTGTTTCCGATTATACAATTTTTTCCTATAATTACATTGTCTTTTACAATTGTATTTATACCTACGGTTGTGTTTTCTCCTATTTTAGCGGTTTTTGATATGTAGTTGCTCATTTTAATACCTCTATGATTTTTGATGTGATCATTTCAATATCTTCATCATTTAAATAGGGATAAAAAGGCAAACTGAAAACTTTTTCGGATAATTCTTCGGATATTGGGAAATCACCTTTTTTATATTCTAAATAACTAAAAATTCCTTGAAGATGAAGGGGCTTGGGATAATAAATTGCCGTTGGGATATTATTTTTTTGTAAATGTTCCATTATTTTTTTGCGATTAATGGTTTGAAGAGTATATTGAGCCCATGCCGAAATGTGATTTTGTTTTAAATAAGGCGTTTTAAGATACTTTTTTAATTTATCATTGTATTTTTTAGCAATATCGTTTCTTAAATTTATTTCATTATCAAAAATTTCCATTTTGGAAAGCAAAACAGCCGCTTGAATAGTATCCAATCTACCGTTAATTCCCAATCTGATATTATCGTATTTGTCGTGTTCGTTTTTACCATGCACTCTTATTGATAAAAGTTTTTTGTATATTTCTTCATCATCTGTAAAAATCATACCTCCGTCACCGTAGCAACCGAGCGGTTTTGCGGGGAAAAAGCTTGTAGTGGATATATCTCCGAAAGAGCATGATTTGTGTCCGTTGAAAGATGCTCCGAAACTTTGCGCCGCATCTTCAATAAGAATGAGATTAAATTCTTTTGCTATCTTGGTTATCTCGTTATAATTTGCAAGTTGTCCGAATAAATCCACGGTGATTATTGCTTTCGGTTTAAGATTGGTGTTTTCAATGGTATTAATTATCGTTTCTCTTAATTTTTTGGGGTCTATATTAAAAGTATCAGGCAATATATCCGAGAAAACAGGCGTTGCACCAAGAAGTCTTATCATGGAAGCGGTTGCGATAAAAGTAAAGGGTGTTGTAAAAACCGCATCATCTTTTTTGATATCATAAGCCATTAAACTCATAAGAAGGGCATCCGTTCCGCTTCCTACTCCAATAGCATATTTTCTGCCTACATATTCGGCTAAATTTTGTTCTAATTCTTTAACTTCCGGACCTAATATGTATTTTCCATGATTAAGAACTTTTTTAATTCTTTTATCGATACTTTCCTTAATCAGGTTTTGTTGTTTATGCAAATCAATAAAATTCATAAAAACTCCCTTATAATAAAGGTAATGAAATTTCTTTTCTTTCTCGTGCCGATTTATAAATGGCATGAATTATTTCAAGTGATTTTCTTCCGCTTCTACCGTCGGTACTTGCTTCGCAATTTCCCAAAAGCGTGTTAACCACGTTTTTATAATAGTCCAAATGTCCTTGGAAAAAAATATTTTTATTTTGTGATAAATATTCTTCTATGTATCTATCGTCATCGTCATATTCCGCAAATTCCCATTTTTCTATTTTGTTTATTGCAATTCCGCCTAATTTTACAATACCTTTTTCACCAATGATTGTAATTGAACCTTCAAAATTTTTAGGGTAGGTAAGCATTGTTACGTTAATAGTTCCAATTGCTCCGTTTCTAAATTTCAATATAGCCGACCCCGTATCTTCCACTTCTATTTTCCTTGCCATTGTTGCTGTTTCGGCCATTACCGATTGCACAGGTCCTATTAGCCAATATAATGCATCAACATAATGGCTTGCTTGATTGGTAAAAGCGCCACCGTCAAATTCCCAAGTTCCGCGCCATTTTTCCGCATCATAGTATGATTGAGGACGTTGCCAAAAAACATTGGACTGAACCATATAGATCTTTCCGAATCTGTTTTTTTGAATCGCATTTTTTAGTATTTTCATCAAAGGATTTAATCGATTTTGTTTTACCACGAATAGACTTACTTTGTTGTGATCACATTCTTTTATTAGGCTATCCGCATCTTCCAATTTAATAGCCATAGGTTTTTCAGTAATCACATTTATTTTTCTTTTTGCGGCTTCTATTCCGATTTCGGCATGTGTACCGCTTGGAGTACAAATTATAGCAGCGTCCAAGTTCTCATTTTCAAACATATCAATATAATTTGGATATTTTTTAGAGATATTGTATTTTTGAGCCGCTTCATCCATTCTTTCCTGCAGAATATCGGAACATGCGATAATTTCCGCATTTTTTATTTCGGCAATTGCTTCGAAATGTTTCTTTGATATTCTTCCGCATCCGATTAATCCGAATTTTAGTTTTTTCATTGTAGCCTCAACAAATATTATTTTATGGTTTTTCTTCCTATTGAATAATAAGTAAATCCGTTATCTTTCAGTTCGTTTGGATCATATTGATTTCTACCGTCAAAAATTATTGGTGAATTTAGATAATTTTTAATTTTGTCAAAGTCTGGATATCTGAATTGATTCCATTCGGTAAGTAAAAGCAAGGCATCTGCATTTTCTAATGCCGAGTATGCATCGTTAGTATATTTTATGTTATCAAAATTTTTAAAAATCCTTTTGGCTTCTTTGATAGCAACGGGATCAAAAGCTTGAATTTTTGCTCCTTGTTCTGTTAGTAATTTTATGATAACAATAGAAGGGGCTTCTCTCATATCGTCTGTTTTTGGTTTGAATGATAATCCCCAAATAGCAAAAGTTTTATCTTTGATATTATTATCAAAATGTTGCATAACCTTATTAAACAAAACTTTTTTCTGATTTTCATTAACCGCTTCTACGGATTTCAATATTTTTAAATCCACATTATTTTCTTCTCCCATTTTAATAATGGCTTTTACATCTTTCGGGAAACAACTGCCACCATATCCTATTCCCGGATATATAAATTTATATCCTATTCTACTATCCGAACCGATACCGAGTCTTACTTCTTTAACATCCGCTCCAAGTCTTTCGCAAAGATTTGCTATATCATTCATAAAGGAAATTTTGGTGGCTAGCATAGCATTAGCGGCATATTTCGTCATTTCGGCAGAGCGAACAGACATATGAATAATTTTATCGTGTGATCTGGCAAAAGGCGAGTATAATTCGTGCATAATTTTTGCCGCTTTTTTACTATCTGCACCGATAACGATTCTATCGGGTTTCATAAAGTCATTGATAGCATCTCCTTCTTTTAGAAATTCGGGATTTGATACTACATCAAAATCAATGGAAATATTTCTTTTTTCTAGTTCGTTTTTTATGGTATTTCTAACTTTATCCGCCGTACCAACGGGAACAGTGGATTTATCCACAACAATTTTATATGAATTCATATATTTACCAATATCTTTCGCAACAGCCAGCACATATTGTAGATCTGCCGAGCCATCCTCGTCGGAAGGGGTTCCCACGGCTATAAAACAAATATCCGTATTTTGAACCGCTTCAGCTATATCGGTTGTAAAGAACAATCGATTTTCTTTTGTATTTTTTTCCACTAAAATATCTAAACCGGGTTCCCAAATAGGTATTCTTCCGTTTAATAGCGCATCGATTTTTTCTTTATTATTATCTACACATATAACATCATTTCCCATTTCTGCGAGACAAGTTCCCGTTACCAAACCTACATAACCGGTTCCTATTATACTTATTTTCATAATATACCTCTTTCTATAATTATTTACTTCTTATTTTATTTGTTAGAATATTAAATATTGCCATAAAAAATATTTTTATATCAGTCCAAATAGGATGTTTTTCTTTTTCATTCAAATAGATAATTTCAGATTTAATATAATCTTCTACATTTTGCATTTTATACGCAACATATGGAGGAATGCAGCCGGGTTTATATTTGAGTCTTCTTTTTCTAATATCTTCCGGATATTCTTTTAAGAATCTTTCACTAACAGGTCTTACTCCA
>CAZUGB010000219.1:0-2292 GCA_964619925.1 uncultured Candidatus Cloacimonadota bacterium | reverse complement strand
ATGGGTAAGGAATTATAACTTCCGGGCATATAATCGTAAACCGTTCCCCCCAAATCAACGGGAGGAATTGAAAAATTGTATTCCGGTGGATCGGGCAAAAGTCCGTTATCTCTAAAATTTGCTAACTTTACGATTTTATTCTTTTTGATAATTTTGTTGTTTTTTATATCTTGCATAATCTGACCCGACAAAACCATAGAAAAAATTACCATAGTAATTAGAGTTAATACAATTATCTTTTTCATGACACACCTCCATAATTTTTTCTGCCAAGGTTCGTGATCGCGATCAACTTTGACAACTTTAGTTACATAAATAGCATTTTATATTCCAGAATTATACTATCAAAAAGCATCCTATAACTACCCTACTATCAATCTGTTATGTTTTTCATTATTTTATTTTATGCAAAACATTACTTAAATTTGTAAACTTTTTTTGCTTATTTTTATCACATAGACATTTAATATTGTGTCATAAATTAATAAAAGTTGTTATTTCAAAGAAAGATATTTAAAGATTTATTTTTTCGATCTGGGGTGTTTTTCTTTATAAATTTCCTTTATTTCTTTAATGGATAGATGAGTATAAATTTCGGTTGTGGATAAATTCGAATGTCCCAGCATTTCTTGAACCGCTCTTAAATCCGCTCCTGCGGCAAGCAAATGCGTGGCGAAAGAATGCCTTATTGAGTGAGGAGAATATCCGCTTGTTTCAGCTATAAGATCAATATATTTGTGTAATATTTCCCTTATTTCGTCAGGAGTTAATTTTTTACCCGATTTGGATAAAAAGAGATATTCGATATTACTATTATTTTGTTTAAAATTATCTCTTATCTTCAAATATTTCTTTAAATATTTTATTGCAATGCGACCTACCGGTATAATTCTTTTTTTATTTCCTTTTCCTATTATCCTTAATGTTTTGTACCCCAATCCGAAATTTTTTAGTGTTAAATTTGATACTTCGCTTATTCTCAAACCGCAACTATATATCAATTCTAAAATCGCTCTGTTTCTAATGCCGTATTTTGAAGATAAATCCGGTAATGAAAGTAGCGCTTCCATTTCATCATTTGTAAAAAATTTTGGCAACTTCTTATCAGATTTGGGAGTTTTTATATTAATAGAAGGATCATTCTCTATCAAATTTTGTTGAAGACAATATTTAAAGAATTTTTTGATTGCTGAAGTTTTTCGTGCTAATGATTTGTTTTTTACACCATTTATGTATAAGTTTTTAAGATAATCTTTGATAAATTTTGTTTTTATTTCCTTTAATACGGGATCATCCCGAAAATATCGTTTTATAAATTCATAAAACTGTGATACATCCGTATGATATGATTTTATAGTATATTCCGAAAGACCGGACATTCGTAAATACTTTATAAAATCTTTTAAAACTTTTTTCATAATAAAAAAAGCCCCGATTAACATCGGGGCTATTATATAAAGATGAATTATTTCATCAATATCATTTTCTTGGTGGAAGTGTATTTTCCATTTTTGATTTTATAAAGGTATATACCGCTTCCTACTGTTTTGCCATTATCATCTGTTCCGTCCCAAACAACCGAGTGTTCACCGGGTTTTTGAGTAGAATTAACAAGTGTTATAACTTTTTGTCCCATTAAGTTATAAACTTCTACGGTAACATTGGCATTTACAGCAACATTGTATTTAATTGTGGTAACAGGATTGAAAGGATTAGGATAATTAACTGCATCAAGTACATTTGCGCTTGAAATTTGATTTACGTCAGATTCAAGTGTACTAAAGTCTATTGCAGCATATTCCAAACGACAGTTATCAGGATTTGGATTATTACCTTCACTTTGGATAGATGAACCATAGCTATCATCATTCAAGAAGAACAAATGAAGTCTTGCAGTATCTTCACTTTCCGTTTGAATTTTATCACCGGGATATACGTAGCAAGGAATCATTCCGTTTATAGCATCATTATAATGGTCATCACCTTGTTTTGCATCAATAATGATAGGTGTTTTCCATACTCCGTCAACTTTTGTGGCAATCATAATTTTACTTGTTTCGGCCCAATCATCGTATCCTTCGTACCCATTTGCTTGAAGCCATGCTTCATAACAATCATTCCAAACCATTGCTTCCATTGAATTATCGTCGCTTTTTGTAAGTTTTATCGAATTGTAATGGAATGAGTTATCCAAATTTGTGTGGAATACTGGCAAACTTGGAACCCATACAGGGTAACCATCTTCGTCATAAGCGTCAACTTCTCCGTCACCATTCAAATCCCAAGGAACTA
>CAZUGB010000218.1:0-3583 GCA_964619925.1 uncultured Candidatus Cloacimonadota bacterium | reverse complement strand
AATCTTCTCTAAGAAGAACATTATGTGTTTTCGGTCTGAAAAGATTTAGTATTGAAGCTGATCTTTCAACCCATTCAACACTAACGCTTACTTCATATCTTGAAGTATTAGGAGCTACATCCAATAAAGAATTGGTTGTATTCACAGTTACTTTAACCGTCCCTAACAGTGGTTTTGAGTAATTTTCATCAAGATTTACCGGATCTTGAATACCTGCAATATGATAAATAATTAGGGTATTTTTAAAGTATCTATTATAGTATTTGATGGTTTCCAATCGGGACAAGGCTGTAAGAAGTGCTTTTCTGTAATGATAATCCTGAGTAACTCTGATTTGTGAAGATAAAATTATCAAAAACATAGATGACAAAGCTACCAATACTATTAAAGTAGCGGCAATCAAATCAACAAAACCCATCCCATCTTGATTTTTCAAATACTTTCTTAACATAATTAGAATCCTACACCGGAAGCAAACATTTTAGGATTATCAGCCACTTCCATTGCTACTGTTCTATCCAAAATTCCATTCATAACATGGTTGTATAAAGATTGATCAATGGTTTGCATACCTTCTTTTGAACCTGCCTGAATTACTGACGGAATTTGATAGGTTTTTTCTTCTCTGATAAGGTTTCTTACGGCGGCATTAGCGATCATTATTTCCAATGCGGGAATACGACCGGGTTTATCTTTTCTCGGTAAAAGTTTTTGTGCAATTACGGCTTGAATTGATTCGGAAAGCATTGATCGAACTTGTGCTTGCTGTTCTTTCGGGAACATATCAATAATTCTGTCTATTGATTTTGTAGCACTACTGGTGTGAAGTGTAGCCAAAACCAAATGTCCCGTTTCGGCAGCGGTTAAGGCAAGAGATACCGTTTCCAAATCTCTCATTTCACCTACCAAAATCACATCCGGATCTTCACGTAGTGCCGAGCGAAGTGCCGCGGTGAATGACCAAGTGTCATGCCCCAATTCTCTTTGGTTAATAAGAGAGTTTTTGCTGTAATGAACAAATTCAATCGGGTCTTCAATGGTAATGATATGGCAATGTTTATGATCGTTAATATAATCTACCATGGTGGCTAATGTAGTGGATTTACCGCTACCGGTAGGTCCGGTAACCAATATTAATCCTTTATCTTTCATTGCCAGTTTGCTTAATGATGTGGGAAGATGAAGCTCATCAAAACTTTTTATCTCATTGGGTATCACACGAAAAGCAACTGCCAAACCGTTTACTTGGTGGAAAGCATTTACCCTAAAACGAGTATTGTCAGACAGTTTGGTGGAGAAGTCAATCTCAAGTTTCTTTTCAAAGATAGCTTTTTGAGATTCGTTCATGGTGCTATAGATAAGCTCTTTTACCTCTTCCGGAGTGGATTTAGGGAGATTGAGTTTTTTCATTTGCCCGTGAACTCTTATCATCGGGTGTGAACCTGCACTAATATGAAGGTCTGATGCCTCCATATCTACGGTGAATTTTAATAAATCTTTGATAGTCAAAGGGAGCCTCCCCTTTATTCTACAATTTCTTCTTCGTTAGTTTGATCGTCTATACCCCAACCGTGGAATTTAGCATCTTCGGTGTCATACCAAACTTGTTTGCCTTCACCTTGCGGTGCATCTGCGGTGGATGTTGCTATATATTTTTTAGGTGGATTACCAACAACATCAAACGTCCAGTGTAACAAAGCGGCTTTTCCCAAACGAGCATCTTTTAGAGCATCGTCAATTGAGTAATTTTCGGTGGTACCATAAGTTTGATAATGCACTCTGTAAGCCGATCTGATAGCGGCTATGGCTGTTTGTGCTTCGGTTGAACGCGCTTTTTTGATGTAACTTAGATAAATGGGTACTGCTATAGCTAATAAGATAGCTATAATGATAATAACTGCAACCAACTCGATAAATGTAAAACCTTTTTGGTTTTTGACTTTTTGTAACATTAGTCCTCCTTGGATTAATTTTGTTTTTTCTTTATTTGCAATTTATATGCCACAATAGATAAAAAATCATCTAAAAAAAGGTTGATAAGATTGATAAGGATTTATACCTTGATTGTACATAATTTTTATATGAAAATTGTCCGACGGGGAATAATCCAAAATAAATTCGGGTAATACATTGATTTTCTTCGAATTGTTAAATTCCAAACTCGATGTGTTGTATTTATAATTTGCCAGTCCGTAATTTATAAAATGCAAATTCAATTTTAAATTTAATTTAGAATTGATGCGGTAATTCAAATGATTAGTGTAATCACTGATATAATTTGCTTTTCCGTTCGATTGGAATGACGACGAAAAACTAAATGAATGGTGCATCGAGAGTTTATTTGTATTCAAAAAAGAAAAAGTTCTATTATTCAAAAAACTTCTAAAAGATAACTCTTGGGCTGATAAAGCTAAGAACATAAAAATGAGTAATATCATTATTATAGCCTTCTTCATTTTTCCCCCTTTTTTTCGACTTATTTTTTTTGGGATTTTTTTTGTCAACAATTTCAATTTTTTTGTTGGAGATAATATTACTTGATAAAAAGAATGCTTTTTAAATTTTGTTCCTAAAATAATATGAAAAAGGAGTTTAAAATGGCTTTTAATTTACGTAACAGAAGTTTTTTAACTCTTTTGGATTTCACCCCGAAAGAGATTTTATTTCTATTGGAGTTATCTCAGGATTTAAAAAAAGCAAAATATTCAGGTACCGAACAACCGAAACTAAAAGGTAAAAACATTGCTTTGATTTTTGAAAAAGCATCCACCAGAACAAGATGTGCCTTTGAAGTTGCCGCATACGATCAGGGAGCTCACGTAACCTATTTGGGTCCCACGGGAAGTCAAATTGGCTACAAAGAAACCATGAAAGACACGGCAAGAGTTTTGGGTAGAATGTATGACGGTATTGAATACAGAGGTTTCGACCAATCTTTGGTGGAAGATTTGGCTAAATATTCGGGAGTTCCCGTTTGGAACGGACTTACCACTCAATATCATCCCACACAGGTATTAGCCGATTTCCTCACGGCAAAAGAACATCTTAAAAAGCCTTTCGACGAAATGGTTTTCGTTTATACCGGAGACGGAAGAAACAATATGGCAAATTCTTTGATGATTGGTGCGGCAAAACTCGGTATGGATTTCAGATTGGTAGCTCCGAAAGAATTATTCCCACAAAAAGATTTAATTGAAAAATGCAATGAAATCGCCAAAGATACGGGAGCCAAACTTACCTTTACCGAAAATGTAACCGACGGTGTCAAAGATGCTGACATTATTTACACCGATGTTTGGGTGTCAATGGGAGAAGCGGACGAGGTTTGGGAAAAAAGAATAAAATTATTAAAACCCTACCAAGTAAACAAAGAAATGATGAATAAAACAGGCAAAAAAAATACCTTGTTTATGCACTGTCTTCCTTCTTTCCACAATACGGATACAAAATTGGGAATGGAAATTTATAAAAAATTCGGTATCCCCGAAATGGAAGTGACAGACGAAGTATTTGAAAGCGAAAATTCGGTTGTTTTTGATGAAGCCGAAAATCGACTGCATACCATAAAAGCCGTTATGGTGGC
>CAZUGB010000217.1:0-16010 GCA_964619925.1 uncultured Candidatus Cloacimonadota bacterium | reverse complement strand
CAAACAAATCTTCGTTTATCTTCATAACAATTTAAACCTCGACTTTCTTAAATAATTTTACCATTTGTAAAAATTAATTTTTTCTTAAATCGGTCAAGCGTAAAATTTTAATGTTAAATAAGTCCCGTGATAAGTTTTACATTTTCGAATTTATGTATTTTTTCATCTTCTTTTTAGAAAAATCGGAAGGCAGTTTGCCGTTTTTCAAGAAAGATAGCCTGAACATTTTTCGTTTTTATATATGTGGCATGAATCTATCTTACAAAAAAAGATTGAACAATCCAATTTGCTTGACATCATACAAGCCAAAATTTTTTGAAAAAGCATGAATAAAAATAAATTTGATGTAATCGTTGTAGGTGCGGGACATGCAGGAATAGAAGCGGCTATGGCTGCTGCCAAAATGGGAGCAAAAACCGTAATTTTTGTGATAAAAATAGAATCCATAGGCAGAATGTCTTGCAATCCCACTGTGGGCGGACCTGCAAAAGGTCACATGGCTAGAGAAATAGACGCTCTCGGAGGACAGATAGCAAAAGCCGCTGATATGACAGGCATTCAATTTAGAATGCTGAATAAAAAGAAAGGTCCCGCTGTGTGGGCACCAAGAACACAAAACGATAGAACACAGTACACCATCGTAATGAGAATGATTTTGGAAAATCAGCAAAATCTGGAAATACGCGAGTCAATAGTAGATGAAATTTTGATAGATAGCACCACCAAAACCGTAAAAGGAATAAAAACACATCTTGGCGAAGAATATTATGCACCAAAAGTAATATTGGCAAACGGAACTTTTTTGAAAGGCAAAGTTTTTGTAGGCTCCGTAAGTTATAGTGCGGGAAGAGCAGGTGAACCGGCGTCTATGAAATTATCCGATTCACTTTTACGATTGGGTTTTAAACTTGCGAGATTCAAAACCGGTACGCCTCCCAGAATAGATATACGCACTGCAAATCTGAACCTGATGGAAGAACAAAAAGGCGATGAAGATCCCGAAGGATTTTCATTTTACCGAGATATTCCTTTGAGAAATAAAGTTAGCTGCTGGCTTACATACACAAACCCCGTTACGCATAATATTATTAATTCCAATCTATCCTTTTCTTCGCTTTACGGCGGATACATAGAAGGTGTGGGACCGAGATACTGTCCTTCCATTGAAGACAAAATTGTAAAGTTTTCTCACAAAGAACATCATCATGTTTTTATAGAGCCGGAAGGTGAAAATACATTTGAAGCTTATGTAAACGGCGTTTCAAACAGCTTGCCCCCTCATATTCAACTTAATATGTTACATTCCATAAAGGGTCTTGAAAATGCAAAAGTTATACGTTACGGTTATGCGATAGAATATGATTATATCATTCCGAATCAAATTACACCCACATTGGAAACCAAACTTATAAAAGGTTTATATCTCACGGGACAAATAAACGGAACATCCGGTTACGAAGAAGCGGCGGCTCAAGGAATTGCAGCGGGAATAAATGCGGTTTTGTCCCTTGATAACAAAGATCCGTTATTTTTTGACAGAGCAAAATCTTACATAGGGGTATTGATAGATGATTTGGTAACCAAAGGAACAAATGAACCCTACCGACTTTTTACTTCGCGGGCGGAATATAGGCTTTTTTTAAGACAAGATAATGCTGACGAAAGACTAATGCCTATCGGTTATAAATTAGGTATGGTTAGCGATGTGAGATGGAAAAAATTTCAAAACAAAATGAAACTGTTCGATAGAGAAATGAATTATCTTAAAACTCATAATGCAAAAGGAAACTTAAAGGAACCTATCAAATTTTATAAACTCCTAAAAAGACCGGATATTCAATTTTATGATCTTGTAAAATTCGGATATAAACTCCCGAAAGACCTTACAAAAGAGGTTATAGAAAAAATTACAATTGAAGTAAAATATGAAGGTTATTTAAAAAGGCAACTTGCCGAAATAGAAAAATTTGAAAAAATGGAACATTCAAAAATTCCCGATGATATAAACTATTTTGATATAAAAACAGTCTCATACGAAGCGAGAGAAAAATTAGAAAAAATAAAACCGATTTCATTGGGACAAGCGGCAAGAATATCCGGAGTGAGCCATAGCGACATTACCGCATTGATGATTTATTTGAAAAAAAGGGAAAAAGATAAAAAATGAAGAAGTATGTTATTTTTATTTTGATTTTAATCACAGCCTGTTCTACAAATATTAACCACTCCCCTACCGTATTCAAAAAAGAATATCAGGCTATAAAATTACCCGATTGGTTATTAAATATTCCACCCGGAAAATATGAGATTGGCATTTCACAAAAGATGTCCGATAAAAAAAACGAATTGATAAACGCAAAAGAATTTGCCGCTGTAAATTTTAACCGAAACAAACACTCTTTTATCGTTAATAACTTTGCAAAGATAAAAGGTGAAGAATTTTCCAATCAGAAAAAATTTAAAATAAATGTATCATCATCCGTAAAAAATTTAAAATCCGTTTCGGATTCTTTATGCTTGGTAGATAGCACATATATAAGCGGATATTTAGTGGCTTTGTTTCATTACGGAAAAAATTTTGCCAAATCTTCTTATTCGGATATTTCCCAATTAACCATCCCTTCATGGTATAATCAAAATAAGATTCGAATAAGCGGAAATGAAATTTTTGCTACGGTTAAGTACAGCTCGGCATATCTGACATCAGCAGTAAACAAAGCTATGGAAAAAGCCAGATTTGTAATTGCATCATACAAAAATCAACATGTTCAATCAATCAATACATCCACTTATTCGTCCACCAAAAAAGCATATACTTTGGAATCCAAAATATTATTGGGAAATTTGAAAACAACGAACATATTTATTTTGAAGAAAAAATCGGACGATGCACTAACATCCTATGAAGTTTATTTGAGAATGAGGGCAAAAAAATGAAAATTGTAGCAATCATACCGGCAAGATATGCCTCCACCAGATTTCCGGGCAAACCTCTTGCGGATTTAAACGGAAAACCTTTGATTTTACACGTTTATGAAGCCGTTTTAAAAACAGAATTATTTGACGATGTAATTGTGGCTACCGACGAAGTTATTATTTTCGATACCATTAGAAGATTCGGCGGCAGAGTTATGAAAACCCTATCCACACACAAAAGCGGAACGGACAGAATAGAAGAAGTTTGCAGAAAAATTTTGTGTGATGTGGTCGTTAACGTTCAGGGAGATGAGCCTTTTATCAACAAAAAGACCTTACAATCCTTAATTGCCGCTTTCAATGACACTACCGTTCAAGTGGCTTCATTATGCACCCCCATAAAAGAAGAGGAAGAATTACACAATCCGAATACGGTAAAAGTGGTTACGGATTTAAATAACAACGCTTTATATTTTTCCAGAGCAACAATACCCTTTAATAGAGACGATATAAAGAACGTGGAATATTTAAAACACATCGGTGTGTATGCTTATAGAAAAAATATTCTAATGAAATTTCCCAAATTACCTGCATCCAATTATGAAAATATTGAAAAACTCGAACAGTTAAGATTTTTGGAAAACGGTATCCAAATAAAAATGATTAAAACCGACTACGAAGGTTTCGGGATTGATACACCTCAGGATTTGGAAAAGGCAAAATTTATATTACAACAAAGGCGAAAATAATCTACATACGGATTCTATCGCTTTATAAAATGTTCCCCGTTTTTTAAATTCATCATAGGTAATAAAAATACTGTTCGAAAAGTCTTCCAAAAATTGATTTTTTATAATTCCCGCTATTCGTTTGTCATAAATAATAGCGTTAATTTCCAGATTTTGAGAAAAACTTCTTATATCCATATTTGCAGAACCGATAGAAACATATAAATCATCTACAAGTAACATTTTGGCATGCGGAAAACCGTTGTTGTATTCATAAATTTTTACTCCTGCCTCCAGCAAATCCTCATAATAAGAACGACTACCTTGAAAAACTATCCAATGGTCTGCTTTGTGAGGCAACACAATTCTAACGTCCACACCGCTTAATGCGGCTGTTTTAAAGGCTGTGAGCATACTTTCGTTCAGCACAAGATATGGCGTGATTACATACAAATGGTCGGTTGCGTTGCTGAAAGCCGAAAAATAGGCTAACATAATGTTTTCCCATTCCGAATCGGCTCCGGAAGATACTATTTGAATCGGTATATTTTGCGAAAACTTGTCAAGAGGGGGAAAAAACTTGTGAGTATCGATTTCTTCATTAACATAATAAAACCAATCTCTGAAAAAAGACTTTTGCAAAGAATAAACGGCGTCTCCCTCTATTTTGATATGCGTATCTCTCCAATTACCGTATTTTTTTGACAAGCCGTAATATTTGTTCCCGATATTTACACCGCCGATAAAACCGATTTTCCCGTCGATTATTGCAATTTTTCTATGGTTTCTATAATTTAATTTGCTTGATAAGATGGGTAATTTTACGGGTAAAAAAGGTATGGCTTGTCCGCCTAATTTAATCAAATTGCCAAAAAAATTATTAGGAAGTTTCCAACATCCCACTCTATCGTAAATTATTCGAACCTCTACCCCGCTTTTTTGTTTTTCTTCCAAAACAGAAATAAATCTTTTGCCTGTTTCATCATTTGCTATTGAAAAATATTCCAGATTTATAGTTGATTTTGCATTTTTAAGCTCTTTTAATAATGCATCGATTTTATCTTTTCCCGAATGATAAAAAGTAACTTTATTGTTTTGTGTTAATTCCGCTTTATCGGTGTTGTACAAAAGCTTTATCAATTTCAATTCGCTATAATAAGGTTTTATTTCGTTCAAATCTTTTATCGTGGTTTGTATGATATGTTCTTTTTTCAATTTATCAAAATCAAGTTTGGCTTTTGCTTTGAACATCTTTCTTTTTCGATAATTTATACCGAAGATAATATACAAAATAAATCCGACAATCGGTAAAAATGCCAAAATTTCTATCCACGCGATAGCGCTTATAGGCTGATTATTTTCTCTGATAACCGTGTAAATTACCGCCAGAATCGTGAATAAGAAAATATAGTTAAGAAGCTTTGCGGATACAATTTTGATCTCGTGTCTCAAATGTTTCTTTTTGGATAAGTAAATTCCGAAAAATACTACGGAAAGTATCAAGATAAGCGTTAAAATGTATATTAAAGCTCTTTTCATTATGTCGGACTAATTATTTCTTTCTCCCAATTCAAAAAGTTTTTGTTCTGCCAATGACTTATATTTTGGGCTATCATTCAAATCAATTGCAAGTTTAAAAGCCTTTTTCGCTTCCTTTAATTTTTTTTGTTTTAATTTCAATATGCCGTAATGATATGCTATTTCACTGTAATCTATTTTTTCAAAATTAATTTTGTCCATATATTCAAAAGCTTTGTCTAAATTTCCCATTTGATAATACAGCCATGCAATACTATCGATATAATAAATATTATCGGGTTCGAGTTTATTTGCTTTTTTTAGCAATTCTTCCGCTTTCGGATATAAATCCTTTCGTTTAACAATCACAATAAAATAACCGTAATTATTCAAAAACTCGGGGACATTGGAATATCTTTTTTCGTTTCTTTCGAACATCTGCAAAATATCATCATAAAATTCTTCTTTATCTTCAAAATAATAAAATATCATTCCGATTTCGGATAGAGGAACAATATCCCTATGTAGATCTTTTAAAATCAGCGATTGAGCCAAAGAATCCTGATGAACACTACTTAAATAAGCGGCTACAAGGTAATTTGCCGATAATGAATCGTTTTCCATATATTCGGCAACTTTCAAAGCGATTTTAATATCATTTTTTAAATAAATAAAATGCTTGGTAAGAAAAGAAGTCAAATTTAAGGAACTTTTTTTGAAATCTTCGCTTAATCCCAATAATTCGTTATAAGCTTTGTCGTTATCTCCCAAAGCCTCATAATAAGCGGCATAATAAAATCGCTTCACATCTGGATTATCAAAACTATCTATTATTTTTTTAAATTTATCGATAAAAGCAAGAGAATCTCTGTGATTTTCTATCTTGGTTTCCACAATATAATATTTTATTTCCGGTTCGTTTTTCAAATCGGCTAATAATTTTTTCAAGTCATCCGAACGATTTGCTTTCAGATACACATTCGTGGCAAAAACCGAATAAAAAGCAGGTTGAAGATTATTCAAATATGAAATAAAATTTGTATCTTTAATAGCCTTTTGAAAACAATTGTAAGCATCATCGTATAGCTTTTTTTTGTCCAAAAAGACTAAATAACTTTTTAAAATTTCATAAGATTTTTTTTCACAGGGTTCAATATAAGTTTTTAAGGAATCTACTGATATGTTATATTCGTCATAATCCGCTAGTTCCATTAAAAATGCTGAATAAATATCTTCGCTAATTTCTTCTTTGTTTTTAACCTTTTGCCAAATCAAATTTACCGCAAGTTGTAATTCTTTTAATGCCACGTAATTTGCAATAAGCACTCGAAAGGTCTGTTTGTCGTTATATTTTTCATACAGGTATTTAGCATAGGTTATTGATATTTCCGGCACATTGTTTATCAAAGAAGATACAAACTTTTCGGCCAAACCTTCGTCATCTTTTACAAGTTGGAATATCCTATCCAAGATTTTTTTGTCATGATATTTTTTTGTTTTTAAAATAAAATCATGGTATGAAGTCAAAAGTTCGATATTATCGGGATTGAATTTTAAACCTTCCAAATACATTTTTTCGGCTTTTTTATTTTTATGAAGTTGCTCATATGACAATGCGGAATAAAGATAAAGTTTTGGAAAATGAATGTTATTTTTTGATGCCCAGTTTTTTATTTTTATAATTTCTTTAAAGATGCTTTCGTTTTTCTCACTTTCGCCAATGGTATATAAAAGCGGAATAAATTCATTGGTAAGCTCTTCGCTTTGGGGATAATCGCTATAAGCCGAAGTAAGATAAAGAAGATAAGTTCCGTAATCCTCTTGTTCCTTTGCCGCCAAAGCAGTGGAATATAACATCGCGGCATTTTCTTTTAGTCCTGCTTCTTCTTTTTCGGGGAATTTACCCAAATCGATTTTTATATTTCCTATATTGAATTTGTTTGAAGAACAACTTGTTAAGGATATTATAACAATAAGAAAAAAAAATATTTTTTTCATTAGAATTTCATAGAATACACAAGCTGAAGGGTTCTATCTGCAAATTTTGTATCGGTTCTGTTTTGCAAAAGATCATAAAAAGAAAGTTTGGCAGAAAGATTTTCGTTAAAATCAATAACTATAGCGGCATTTAGGTATCCTATTTTTTTCAAATCGATTTGCTGGTTATTCTCTTGTTCGGAAGAAAGCGAATCGTTTTTGTCGTTGATTGCAAAATCATATTCTCCAAGCAAAGTAATTCTATCACCGATTGTTTTATCAAGACCTACAAAAAAATCCATATTTTTGCTATCTTGGTTTTCCAAGCTGAAATTCGTTCCGAAATGAGTACCGAGATTTCCGAAAAATATCCAATTTTTACTGGCTACCGCATAAAAGCCTTTTGATTTAATATCATAGCGTTTAAGCTCTTTGTAATAAACTCCGTGACCTTCGGAACTAAAACCCACTGCAATGGCGGGGATGGATTTCGTTTCGTCAAATACGCGATACTTTGCCATAAATTCCACTCGTGAATGCCAATTCGGTTTTTGATTTCCCACTATACCTTCCGCTCCATAGCTAACTCCGAACATAAATCCCGGAAATAATCCCACTCTTGCACCCAAAATCAATCCGTCATTCTTATAGAGTTCCATTTTCATAGATGCTTCACCTTTTTGTAAAATTCCGGCTGTCGGCGACTGAATTAATTGAACGGTTTCAATGCCATATAAAAAAGAAACGGTTAATATTATTAAAACGATTAAAATCTGTTTCATTGTTCCTCCTGTATGAAAAACACAGTATAAAATTTATTTGTCTTCGTCCTCTTTTTCAAGAGCTTTCTTTTTTAGATAATCAAATGTTTTATTTATCATTTCAAAACCTTTGTATGCTTGTCCGATAAAATAATTTATATCCAATTCGGTCATATTTTCTTTTTCCGAAACCACACCGTAGTTATGCAAAAGCTCTTGGTCATTAAAAATTTCGCTTAATTTTTCTTTTGCGGCTTTGTGTTCGGGATCAAGCTCTATCACTTTTTTAAAGGTCTTAACGGCTTTATCAATTTGCATATCCCCTATGTAGGATAAACCCAAATGATACGTAACAGACACAATCGAAGGATCTTCGTCTAAAATTTTCTTTAAACAGGATATGGCTTTTTTGTATTCTCCGTTTGTTTTGTATGAAATAGCCAAATGATAACATCCAAGAGTGTTATCCGGCATTCTTTTACGCAATTTTTCAAATACTTCGATACTTTTTAATATTTTGCCCGTGTGATAATATGCCAACCCCATCCAATAATAAGCCATATACATCTCATTATTATGCTTTATGATATCTTCAAACAATGCGATAGCCTTACAAAACTTGGTTGCTCTGAAATATGCAATTGCCAAACGATATTGTATAAGAGTGTAATGCGGATTTTTTTCTATTACTTTCTCGTAACATTCTATCGTTTTGGAAATATCGCCTTTTATATAATACAAATCTCCAAGAATGGAATAGGCTTCATTGTAATTTTCATCGATTTTTAAAATTTCCCTGTAAATATTGATAGCTTTTTCGATTTCACCCACTTGTTGAAACTCTTTGGCTTGCGTAAGCATTTGTTTTATTTTATCCATATTTATCTCCTTAAATTTTTTCGATATAGTCAAATTTGGTGGTAAACAAACAATATTACTGTTTTTTCTGTCAAGTAGGTTCTAAAAAGAATTTTATTCATCTTTATTTTCATCTTCCACGATAGGTGGTTTGGAAGGTTTTATCTCTTTATTCGGATCCAGATCAAAATTTTCTCTTTTGTATTTTTCATTTGATTTGTTCTTTGCGTTTTTCGGTTTCCAATACCATATCAAGATAATAGGAATGGTAACAAACCAATATCTTAAACCTATTCTAAAAACAAACACTCCAAACTTTAAAATCAACATAAATATCACAATTATCAAAAGAATATTTATTATTCTATTCAAAGACATCTAAAATTCTCCTAATTTGAGGTGAAAAAATAAAATCCGGATTTTTTGTAAGAAATTCCACCGCTTTTTGTTTGAAATCCTCATCAATAGCGGACAATTTTACATATTCGGCAAAGTTGGAAATAAACTTGTTTTTATAATTTTTATCCGCCAATCGTTTTAACCCTTCGAAATTATTTTCGTCAATATACCATTTCATAGAAAGCAATAAAAATTGTTCTTTTTTACTTTTCTCATAACATTTTTCCAAAAATTCATGAGCTTTTTCGTATCTGAATAATTTTTTGTTTTGATATGCCTTTACAAACAAGGTTTTATCTTGTTTATCCAATAATGAAAGATAATATTTCAAAAGCAGGGCATCATTCGTATAATCGGTATCCGAAAGTTTAATTATCAAATCCACAAGCAAACTATCGGCATTTTCTTTTAATTGCAAAACATTAAGCAAATAATCGTAATAAAGCTTTTTATTATCCGTTTCCCTTTTTGCGGAATAAAGGTTTTCCAAAGCATCTTGTGCTTGTTTGAACTTTGATTTCATCAACGAAAGATATATAAGTTGTAAATCGATATCCCTTTTTTCTTTTATATTAAAAGATAATTTACGCGCTTCTTTCAGATATTTTATTGCTATGGTTTCGTCGCCTTTTTCCATCAATGTAATCTCGGATAAAAGTTTTCTGCATAATACATTTGCGTTTGTTAATCTGTTATACCTTTTACTTTGTATTTTTTCATCACCGTAAATTTGTAATAAAATATCTTTTGCTTTTGCTATTTGGTTGGTTTTCAGATACATTTTTGCAATATCGATTTTTGCATTTGCAATTTTAACGGCATTATGGACGTTTTTAATATAAATAAAAAGTAATTTTACGGCGGCATCATAATTGTGTTGAGCCTGTTGGTTCTGAGCGATATTATAAATTCTATCCGGCGAAAGAGTTTCCGCTATTTGCAAAGCCTTTTGTTTTCTTCCGATTTTTAAAAGTCCCCAAACGTATAGCTCTTTTATCTGTTGACTATCGGAATTTTCAAGATAACCAATCAAAGATTTATCATTCCGAAGTAAATTTTCCATATTTTTTTTTGCTACGTAAAAATAACTTTTGTTATAAGAAATCAGTTTGATATTTTCTTGCATAGCTTTTTTATATTTTCCCAATTGTTCGTAAATGTAAGCCAATTCATAAGAAAATAAATTGGGATTTTTTAATTCCTTTCGCCCTTTCAAAAAGAGATTTTTTGCAATTTCAAATTGTTTATAACTTTTAAATAAGTCTGCTATGGCTTTGTAGCTATCTTGATTGGGATTCTTTTTCAAAAGATTCAAAGCTTTCTTTTCCGCCGAATTAAAATCACCTTCATAAAGTAACAATGTGATGTTTAATTTTTCATATGTGTTTAAATCTATTTTGTTTTTATATCTTTTTAAAAGATTTTTTGCCTCATTTGTTTTTCGTAAAAAAAGAAGATTGTTTATATATCTTTGAAGTGCATTTTTATTTTTGGGATTTAAATCTAAAATTTTTTGATAAATATCATTCGCTTTTTGATATTGCTTTTGAATTGTGTAATGATTTGCTTGTCGTAATAAAATTTCTTCCCTATTATATTCTTTGGATAATAAAATCTTATAAGATAAAAAAATTAAGAAAAAGGTAAGAAAGTATTTTACCACGAATAATGTTCCTTTCTTAAATATCTTTGAGCTTCGATATTACCTAATCTTGCGGCTTTTTGATAAGATTCTATGGATTTATCCTTATCTTTTAATTCAAAATAAATTTTCCCCATATTAAAATATGCCGCATCATCTTCGGGATTCAATTCAATACTCTTTTTTAAATATTTCAAAGCTTCCTTATAATTTTTCAGATGATAATAAGCTATTCCTATATTCGTGTAAGCCGGCTCAAATTTAGCGTTCAAATCAATAGCCTTTTTATACGCTTTAATGGCATTTTCATATTGTTTCAATTCGTCATAAGCATATCCCAAATTAAAAAAAGCATTATAATTTGTGGAATCCAATTTAACCGCTTCTTTGGTAGCTTCCAACGATTTTTCATAATTTTCTTTTTGCAAATAAGCATAACCCAAATTGAAATAAGCACCTTTGTAATCTTTTTTCAATTCAATCGTTTTTTTTAAATTTTCTATGGCTCTATCCCAATTTAACACTTTAAGATAAGCTACGGCAAGATTAAAAAATACATTGGGATTTTTCTTTTCTTTTGATGCAACATGTTTTAATGTTTTTATGGCATCCAAAAATCTTTCGGTTTTCAAATACGAAATACCCAGATTCATTTCCGCATTTTTAAAGTAAGGATCATATTTCAAGGTTTGTTTTAAATATTTTATGGCTTTATAATAATTTCCGATATTCAAATACAAGATTGCATTATCATAGGCTTTTGCGGCTTTTGCCTTTTGCTCGGTGGATATGTATGTGGCATTTAAGTTAAGATTTTTCAAATCACTCGTAGCATCTTTATTCCATTTTTTTAATTCTTCCAAAAATTTATCAGCCGATTTTGTTTCCGCCGTATCCGATTTTGTGCTTTCTTTCGGGGGAAATAATACATTTTCATCTATAAACACTTTTGCTTTTATTTTATACACGGCACCGTCCCAACTTTCGTCAATTATCAAAAGGCTGTCTATAGCGGCATTTACATATTCTCTTTGACGCTCCGTCATTTCCACTTTGGCATCGGGATTACGTTTTCTTATCAAACGAAAAACATAGGGAATTATTTTAAGTGAAAATTGCTTTTTCACATAGCTTAATGCTTTATCTTTTGCCCTCATTTTACTTTCGCCGCCAATGGTTGCATAGCTGTATTGAGAATAAAAATCTTTTGCAATCAAACTAACGATAAGTAACAAAAACATCGTAACAAAAGCATATTTTTTCATTTTTCCCCCTAACTCAAAAATATCTTCTAAAACTCTTCATTGAGTTTTTTGAGATACTCATCAATTAATTTCCTATATTCTATAGGATAATCTAATTCATTTTCTTTCAAAAGTGATTTTATCTTTAATTCGTTAATTTTTTGTCCAATACTTTTTTTAATTCCCTGATATTTTTTTTCATCGATTTCGGATTTTCTTTTTTTACTAAATCCTCGCTTATGTATGGATTTTTGAGCTTCCAACAATCGGGATAAAATTCTTTTTTGTTTATCTATAAGTTCTCTGTCAATTCTATTGGATTTTAATTTTCTTGCCACATCTTGCAATTCTTCGGCAATTTTCTTCAAAGTACCGCTTCGTTTTTGAGCTTCGGAATTTGTTCGCATCAGTCGTTTCAGATTTTCTGCCAATCTTGATTCTTCTTCCGCTAATCTTTGAGCTTGTTGCCTTAATTCATTACTCATCTTACCGCCGTTCATAAGCTGTTTCATCATTTGCATGGTAAGCATATTCATCATCATTTGTTGCTGTCCCATTTGTTGCAAAGCTTGCATCATAGCTTCCATTCCCGATGACATAGCTCCTTGCTGGCTCATATTCTTTTTACTTTGCAATAAATCGTAAATCATTTTATTATAACCTGCATAAATCGTGTTTAATTCCGTTTTTATACGATAATATCTTCTATTGGCTATTTCTTCGAACATTTTTTGAAAAGCCGTTATTGTTTGTGACGAATCATCCAAAAAAGCAGGTCCCAAAACAAGCATAATCATAGGTGTTTTATATAATTTTTTCAATGCGAGGGACAATCCGTTGTAATTTGAAATCAATCTGTCCAGCACGGGTGTGGGATCATTACGATAATCTTTTTTCAGTTCACTTATTTGAGAAGAAAGGATAAAAAGCCTCATAATCGTGTTGTCCAAAGCAATTTTCATCTGCATTCCGCCGGAACTATTAAACATAGATAACATGTTTTGCAATTTTTGTTTTGCCGATTTTATGGAACTCATCGCCTGTTTTTGTGATTTCATTGCTTTTTGCATATTATTTTTCATTAATTGATTTTTGCTTTCGCTTATTTTTTCGGATAGGCTGTCGCTTTCCAATTGTTCGCTTAATTTTTTCAAAGCTTCTTTTAATTTTTGATCTTTTTGGTCGTTAAACATTTCCGAAGTTTTTTGCAATTGGTCTTTTAAATCTTTTAAATCTTCTCCCACTTTATCTTGCATTTTTGATAATTTTTCTTTATCGGATGAATTTTCTTTTGTTTTTTTATTTATATTTTCTTGCAATTTTTCCATTTCTTTGGCAATTTCCAAAGATTTTTCCAACGCTTGTTCTTTTTTTATTTGTTCCAAAAGCTTTATTGTTTGTTCCAATTTTTTATTAAATTCTTCCATAGAGATTTTAAGGTTTTCCATAGCCTTTTTTAAATCTTCCGGTTTAGCGTTTTCCAATTTTTTTTGCATTTCTTCCATTGCTTTTTTTAGTTTTTCATTGCTAATATCCTTCATTAATTCTTCTATTTTTTTTAGTTTTTCCATAGTTTCTTTGGTGGAAGTTTTATTTTTTTCCATATTTTGAACTAATTTTTCATATTCTTTTGCTACTTTTTCCACCGATTTTGCCATTTCTTTTTGTCTTTTTAAAATATCTTTCAATTTCTCTTTTTGTTCCCAATCAAGTTTATCTTTTTTGATAGCTTTTCTTCTTTCTATGTCGTATTGTTTCTGCAATTTTTGAGCCTTTTTATAAACATCTTTCAATTTCTCTTGTTTTTCTTTTTCTTCCTTTTCGATACGCTGATAAATCTCTTGTATGGAAGGAAATTTAAGATTGAATTTTGCTGTTGATGAAGTGTGAGTTTGCGGACAATTATCCGATATCAACGACCAATACAATATATTATCTCCGGGATACAGTTCCAAATTATTCAAATCGAATACATAATCCAGATTCAGCAAATTTGATTTTATAAAACTTTTTATTTTTATCGTGTTTATTTTCCCGTCATTTATCTGATATTTGAGCAAGAGATTTTGTAAACCGAAGTCATCGGATGCAATTATTTTCAGATGAGTTTTCATATCTTTTGTAAGAAGAGTGTCTTTTGCCGGATACAAAAATTCTATCTCAGGCTCTTGGTCTTTTATTACATCTATGGAATATTGTATTTTTTCCGATTTATTATCCAAAATATCTACCAAATCTATGTGATACCAACCTGATTTTTGCAATTTAAATTCGGTTTGAAAACTGTTATTGCCTATCCTGTCCATTGCTATATGTTTACCGTAAGAAAAAAACATATCCGCCGCTTTTATCGGATTGTTAGATTCTATTTTCAATTTTATTCTCGTGTTTTTTATTGCGGAGATATTGCCCGTTCCCGATGTATCCACATAGGTTTTTAATCTTGTATATGAAGGATAAAAATAGGTAATCTTTATCTTTTTTATTACCGGTAGTTCATATACCGAAATTTTAAAAGTATCCGACGTTGCATAGGGAGTTTTTATAAAATATTCAAACGAAAAATCCAAATTATCAAAAGTTTTGATATAATCCTTCATTACCTCTTTTCGCCAAATTTTATCCGTTTTAAAATAAAAAATATGCTCCACATCCATTTCCGGATTGATAACCTGTATGGTTAAATTGCTATTTGTTAATATTTTTTTGTTTCCGGGTAATAATTCCACCGTCTTTTTATGAATTTTTTCAGGAGGGGTAATTTTTAACAAATAGGCAAAATTATCTCTCACTTCACTAGGCATTATAGCAAACATCCATAAAAATGCGAACAAAATAATAATAAAAATCAAAAATCGCTTTTTAAAAAATTGATAATCGGCTTTTAAATTTGTATCGGTTATCTTTTCTTCCGCCTTTTCGAAGATCTTTTTTAAAATTAGGGGATTTACCTTCTTTTCGAATTTCAATTCATAAGCATTTAACAAGGTTTCGGCTTTGTCATTATTCCTTTTGTCCAATATCGAAGCCGCTTTTTGTATATTGATAAAATTATGTCTAATCCTATAAGCACTATATCCCAAATAACCCAAACCAAATAATTTCAACGCTTGGTTTATATAAAAAATCAAAGAAGAACGAATTTGTCGCAATGCAAATATCACAAAAAACAAAATAATAAATACGGATAAAAATTCCACTATATAGGTTAGGGCTATGATGATATTTTGTTTTAGAGCAAAATCTTTTATTTTCTTAATGAATTTATACATTTATCTCCTTTTTGTTATAAACTTTATTTGAATACATTCCTTGAATCAGTCCCTTTTTTATCAATATTTTTCTTAGTTCATTCATCCATTTCGTTTTGTTTCCCTTAAATTTTATCAAATTCAGATGTGTATTTCTCACATTGGAAGTAAACAATCTGGAGATAACGATATCACCTCTGAGATAAGGTATAATCTCTGCCAAATTATTGATATGTTCCTCTATTTTATATGGATGGTAAATTCCATTTTGAATCATCTTTCCGTATAATGTGTTTTTGTACGGTACAAGATTATGAAATTTTACCTCCTTGATATACGGATTATTGGTTACATATTCAATTGTTTTTAACATATCCTTTATTGTTTCGATATGAATTCCCAAAATCAAATGAACTCCCACCCTGATATTGTTTTTTCCCAACATATTAATTGCGGTTTCGGTTTGTTCAAACGTATGTCCTCTATTTAAAAATTTCAAACTTTCATTCGAGATTGTTTGCATTCCTATTTCAACGGTAATGTCGGTATTTAAACTTTTTAACAATCGAATTATGTTTTCATTAATATAATCCGGACGCGTGGATAAGATTAAGCCTACAATTCTTTTGTCTGCTATTGCTTTTGAATATTTATCTTTTAATAATGTCAAATCGCCTGCCGTGGATGTTTCGTCCTGAAAATATGCAACAAATTTA
>CAZUGB010000216.1:0-10218 GCA_964619925.1 uncultured Candidatus Cloacimonadota bacterium | reverse complement strand
CATTTATTTTTTTATCAAGATAATCGCCATCCAATTTTTTCATGGATTTTCTTATTAAGATATTATCCAATCCCAAAGAAAGATGCGTAACCGGCTGATTAATTTCATGAGCTATACCCGCGGATAATCTTCCCAAAGACTCCAGTTTTGATTTTTGGATAAGTAATGCTTGCTGTTTTTGCCTTTTTTCCAATTCTTCTTGTACCCGTTTTTCCAAAGTTCTATTAGTTTCCAAAATATGTTGTTCGATTTTATTTTTGTAGATTATTTCTTGTTTTTTGGCTTTAAAAAGTTTGTATAAGATTATTATAAAAACAATTGCAATAAAGAACAAAAGCAAAAAGAAGTTTCTTAAAAGAATTTGTTTTTCTTGTGTCTTTTTCAATATTTGAATTTGTTTTTCTTTTTTCTCCGTTTCGTATTTAACTTGCAATTCGGCTATTTTTTTCAGATTTTCTTCTTCGATTAACGAATCTCTTAATGAAATATATTTTTCCGAAAACAGATAAGCTTTTTTATAATCACCAGCCAGATAATAATTTTCCGAAAAACTCTTATAGATATTGCTTAATTGCAATCTTAATTTATTTTCCTTAGCTATTTTTTCTGCTTTTTTAAGATTTTTTTCAAATAGTTTAAATTTCTTTTGCTTTGCATAAAAATTACCCAAATCAATCAAAGTTAGAATCAAATTTTTGGGATTGCCTATTTTTTCTTTAATTTTTAATGATTCGAGATAATATTTTTCAGCTTCTTTATAGTTATTCAAGTCCCGATAAAAATTACCGATATTATTCAATGTGGAAGCGATACCTACTTTATTTCCCAATTCTTTCTTTATTTCCAAAGACTTAAAAAGATATTCCTTAGCCTTGTCATATTTTTTTTGCGATTTATATATTACCGCCAGATTATTGTATGAATATGCTATTCCGCGTTTATTATTGGCTTTTTTTCGTAAAGACAACGCTCGTTCGAAATAGTCGATAGCTTTTTCGGGTTTTTTCAGGTAATAATAGATAATAGCCAAATTATCACAAGACGCCGCAAGATCGTTTTTGTTTTTATTGTGTTCCTCATCGTACTTTAAAGATTTTATCGCATAATCAAGGGCAATATCAAACTTACCTATTTGCCTGTATATGACACTCAAATTATAATAAATATCTATTATTTTCTTTTCGTTATTAAATTTTTCATAAATTTTCAGTGCTTTTTTGTATGTATCTATTGCATCTTGATGCTTACCCATTTCCGTAAGTAACACTGCTTTGTTTATTAATATATTGGCAATATATTCTTCGTCGCCTATTTTCTTGGCAATCTCTTGGGCTTTTTTATAGTATTCATTCGCCTTTTCAAATTCCGCAATGTTTTTGGATAGCATTCCCAAATAGGTATAAGCCTGAGCTTCTTCTTTATAGAGTTTATTTTTCCGCGCTATCTCTAATGATTTTTTGGCTATTTTTTCGGCTTCTTTTGGATAATTTCTATAGTTGTTATCTAAAAAATTAAAAAGAAATTCGCATTTTTCTTTCGGCTTCATCTTTTTGGATGCAAAAAATAAGCTATCCGCCAATGAACCTGCTGATAAAATGATATGTAAAAAAAATAAAGTAATTAACAATACCTTTTTCATAATGATTTCATTTATTTTTTTGGGCGGATTAGGTCAAGGGAATTACTCTTTTGTGAAAATACTAATCGAGAAGAGTAAAAAAAATTTTATACATCTCCAATAGCATTTGCTAAAAAGCTTATAATGATGATTTTCGTTGCGGGATTATAACCTAAACTTATTTTATAATCAATATCTTATTCACCATTCTTGTTTGGTCATCGATAATAATTTTATAAAGATAAATCCCCGAAGAGACTTTTTTGCCGTAATTGTCGGTTGTATCCCATAAAATAGCATTGGAATTATTGCGTAGCGTTTTAATCAATTCTCCTTTGAGGTTAAAAATTTTTACTTTTATTGAATTAGAAGTATCAAAAGGTAAATAAAATACGGTTTTGTCTGAAATCGGATTGGGGAAAGCCTTAATTATTATTTGTTCCGATATATCGGGTTGATTATCATTGGGGTCATAGTCGTAATAAATATTTATCATTTTGCAAAAAAAGGAACTTCCGTCATAAGCAACAGATTCCAATTTGTAAAAATATTGTTTATTGTTTTCAAAATTAAAGATATCATAATATTCATATTGGTTTATTTCAGTAGAATTTCCAGCTCCAATTATTAAATCATTATTAATCTTTACAAACTTATTCAAATCTTCGGCTCTGTAAAGATTCCAACCGGCATTATTTATTTCCGAGGTTGTTTCCCAATGTAATTTTATACCGTCAATCAAATCTGTTGCGGTAAACGAGGATAATATTATCGGTAAAGGTTCATTTTCGGCTTTTGTTTTAAAATACATTATATAATCGCCTCTTGAAAGATTAGCAACCGTAGGATCAGCATTTAAGCGTCCGTTAAAATCTATTATTCCTTCTGCAATCGGTGGAAAATCTAAACCCCCGTTTGAATACTCCGTTACACTTATAGCCTGTTCTCCCACAAAATAGGTATAATGATGTCCTTCTATTAAGTGCGTGGAACTAACGGCACCATGATCCCATGAAAAATTGTTATCCAAACTGAAAGCTCCCGTGGAAGTTGCCGATGTAGCTTTTATAATATTTTGATTTTGACCGAGGAAAAGAACCCATTCGGAATTAGTGCTATCAAAAAATAGATCGGGATCATAATAATCACCGTTAATCAAAACAGAATCTTCGGTAAAATGTATTCCGTCATCAGAATGAGCCGTAACGATTTTTCCGGGTTCAGGTTCATCCAAATTACCTAAATAGGTCAACCGAATCTGTCCGTTATCAATTATAGGATTGGGATCTACCGGATGAGGACTATTAACGGGATTGGATATTATTACATCAAAATAATCGAAAGATAATCCGTTATCACTGCTAATTGCCACGGATAATTTATCATTTTCGGGATCTTGAAAATTTACATAATACAGATATATTTTTCCTTGGAAATAAACTACTCCCGGTACGGACGCATGATCTATTATCAGTCTGTCTTCGGTTGTCCAATTTATACCGTCTGTGGAGGTGGCAGAATAAATTTGATCAAGATAGGGGTCATCTCCGCCATTCGGATAACCCGGGGTAGGTTGAGGAGTAATTTGCCAATTATCAGCTCCATCGGGTAATCTCCCTTCGGAAACATCAGGATCCTGAGCGAAATAAGTTATCGAATCAATAATTGTTACGCCGTCGGTATCAGTTAAAAAAATTTTCCCGCCGTTTGAGTTTAACAAAAAATTGGTATGATATTTACCTTGATTTTCTTGGTTATCCGCGGTGAAAATTAAAAAGTCATTACCTTGTAAGATCGTACTATCGGGAATAGTCCACATTGTAAGATTGGAAGAACTGTTTGATAAAAACATTCCGTCCAAAGTTACAGGGGTTTGATCATTCGAATTAAAAATTTCAAACCATTCGTCATATTCACCTGCTCCGTCCGGATCTTCCATAAATGATTGATTGTTAGCCATAACTTCATTGATGAAAATTCCCTGAGCAAAGATATTTATTGTAAATCCAAATAATAAAAAGACGAATAATAAATTTTTCATTTTTACCTCCCTCTTTTTTTTCAAATAAAAATAAATACAAATATTCGTCAACACAATAAATGCTAAATCTTCTAAAATAAGACAGATAAGAACATCATAAATTTAAAATGGAATTTTTACTAATTATAAATTGACAGATATTCCGCCCTAAAATTAATGACTTTCAAGCTAAATTTAGGAGAGAAAATGTTATATACGGTATTAATGATAATACATGTGATAATATCTATCATATTAATTTTGGTAATACTTGCTCAGTCAAGCAAAGGTGCAGGTTTAGACAGTACTCTCGGAGGAACTGCACAAAATATGTTAGGCGGTCAAGCAGCGCCCAAATTTTTACAAAATCTTACAGTTATTTTTGCCATACTTTTTATGTTTTCAAGCATTATGCTGGTAAAACATGTTAGTAAGCCGAAAGTTATTTCGTCACCGGCTCCGGCAAAAGTGAAAAACAAAGCTTTAAAAGAATATCAAAAGAGATTGGCGGAAAAAGAAAAGGTAAAAAACGCCAAACCGCTTAAAACAGAAGAAGCCGCACCGATTAAACCGGCACCGATTAAACAAGTAAAAAAAGATTCTACTAAATAAGCAGAAGTGGTGGAATTGGCAGACACGCAAGACTAAGGATCTTGTGCCCACTACCGGGTGTGCGGGTTCAAGTCCCGCCTTCTGCACCAATTTTTAATCCCCGAATTATCGGGGTTTTTTTATATTATTTTTATAAAATTTGACATTGGCAAAATGTGTTTTATATTTTCAAAAAATCAAAAATAAATAGGAGTTATAATGGAACATTTAACAAAAGAAACTTTCCAAGAAAAAGTATTTAATTATTCAAAAAACAAAGAATGGACATTTGAGGGTGATTTACCCTGCATAATTGATTTTTACGCCGATTGGTGTGCACCTTGTAAAATGGTTGCGCCTATTTTGGAAAAACTTTCAAAAGAATTTGAAGGCAAACTGAATATTTACAAAATTAATACCGATGAACAACAAGAACTTGCCGGAGCATTCGGTATCAGAAGTATTCCTTCTATCCTTTTCTGCCCCAAAAACGGTCAACCGCAAATGGCTGTGGGCGCCTTACCGGAAGATACCATACGTTCGGCAATTAAAGACGTTCTTGGCGTTGAATAAAATTTTTCGCCCCGATTTTTCGGGGCTTTTTTTATATCTTTTTTGTTCACACCTTTTTTATACATTTCCGTTTTGTAAACTTCAAAAATAACCTTTTTAAGAATTTAATTTGGTATTTTATAATGAAACTCAAAAACAATTTGACATATATTTATCAATAAATTTTATGAAATGTTCAAAAAAAATTTTATTGGAGATTTTATTATGAATTTTAAAAATCATATTCGTTTATTTTTTGTTCTAATTATCTTTACTTTTATCTCAACCGCCGCTTTTTCGGTTTCCATTCTTTTTGATAACACCAAAAACGAGTGTGCGGGAAATGCGGATTGGATAATAGACAATAATCAACCTGATCCTTATCCTGATCAATCGGGAATTACTTCTTCCACATCGGAATCTTATTGGACGGGAGCTTTTTCCGCTTTTGGTGTGGAATTGGTAAAATTAGGCTATACTGTTCAAACCTTACCCTCCTCAGGCTCAATCACCTATGGAGATTCTTCCAATCCACAGGATTTATCAAATTATGATGTTTTTATTATCCCAGAACCTCAAGATCCCTTTACCACCGCTGAAAAAAATGCAATTTTAAACTTTGTAAACAACGGCGGGGGACTTTTTATGATAGCCGACCATAACGGTGCAGACAGAAATAATAACGGTTGGGATGCACAGGATGTTTTTAATAATTCACTTGATATTAGTTCAAACTTCAATCTTGTATTTAATAGCGATAATTTTACCGTGGATCCTTCCACATATATCGAATCACCTCAAACCTACATAACCACGGGTATTTCGTCTATTGGTATATGGGGCGGATGCTCGATTACGGCAAGCGGTTCTTCCGAAGAACATATTTGGAAAGAAAGTTCACATACAAACGGATTGCTTGCCACAGCTGAATACGGTTCAGGTAGAGTGGTGGGAATAGGAGACAGTTCTCCTTTTGATGACGGAACCGGTCAATCGGGGAATACCCTTTATGACGGTTGGACGGATTATGACGATGCCGATATGGCTCTCAATTCGGTAAATTGGCTCCTTAAACTCGATTCATCTATTCCCGCGCCAAATGCCACTTCGGCTACCAATGTTACATCCTCCTCTTTTGATGCTAATTGGGATGCGGTTTCAGGGGCAAACGGATATTATCTTGATGTAGCTACCGATAGCGGATTTAATAATTTCGTAAGCGGATATAATAATAGAAACGTAGGAAATGTTACTACATACAGTGTAACGGGACTTTCCGCATCAACCACTTACTATTACAGAGTTAGAGCCTACGATTCATCTAATCAAAGCTCCAATTCAAACACTATCTCGGTAACCACCACTTCTTCGGGAGGCGGTTCAACATTTACCGAAAATTTTGATAATTTCCCGGAATCGGGTTCAAATTATAATTCGGGAACTTTTACCGGACAGGATGGCTCTACTTGGTCTTATGTGGATTGTAGAGGCGACCAACATATAAACGGACAAAGTCCGTGCTTGCGAAAAGCATCAACTGCAAAAGTGGAATCCGGCACAATATCCGGAGGATGCAATACACTTAGCTTCGATTATCAAAAGGCATTCTCAACCAATGTAAATCTAAATGTTTATGTAAATTCCACTTTGGTTACCACCATCACGGGAGGTGACGGATCAATTCAAAATAGCGGCACTATCAACGTTGGTATTTCCGGAGACTTCGTTTTAAAATTCGAACAAGCTTCCGCATCTTCGGGACAAATCACAATAGATAATGTAACTTGGACATCAAACGGCTCCACTCTTGCCGCACCAAACGCCACAGCGGCAACAAATGTGGCAACAACCTCTTTCACCGCAAATTGGGATGCCGTATCCGGCGCCACGGGATATTATCTTGATGTGGCTACCGACAATAGTTTTAATAACTATGTAAGCGGCTATCAAAACCTTGATGTGGGAAATGTAACTTCATATTCTGTTACCGGACTTGCCGCATCCACCACTTATTATTACAGAGTTCGAGCCTATGATTCTTCCGATACCAGTTCGGATTCCAATACGATAGACGTGACCACCTCTTCCTCATTGGCAACACCTAATGCAACATCGGCAACAAATATCACAACAACATCATTTACGGCAAATTGGGATGCCGTATCCGGTGCCACGGGTTATTATCTTGATGTGGCTACCGATAATAGTTTTAATAATTATGTAAGCGGCTATCAAAACCTTGATGTGGGGAACGTAACTTCACAATCCGTTACCGGACTTACAGCATCCACCACTTATTATTATAGAGTTCGCTCTTATGATTCATCTAATACAAGTGCAAACTCCAATACGATAAGCGTAACTACATCCTCTTCATCTTCGGGAACCGTTACCGATGTTTATATTAGCGAAATTAGTGATGCTTCCACAACTGCAAGCGAATACATCGAGCTTTATAACCCCGACAATACGGCTTTTGATTTAACAGGTGCCAAATTGGTAAGAGTAAAAGCATCCGACAATACAAGTGAGTATGTATATGATATAGGAACAGACGGTTCGGGTGATACGATTATTCCGGCAAAAGGATTTTTAATAATAGCAAGAGGTTCGTCCAAAAGCGATTTTCAAAATGATTGGGGTATTACTCTTGCAAGCAATGTCAATTACAATGAAGGCGATACAAATCTATATTTCGGTTCTTCCACCGCAAGAAGATGGCGTTTAAGAATGGACGGTGCAAAAACAGCTGATACTGACGACGGAACATTAATAGACGATACCAATGGCGCAGCCGGAGGCAGTGGAAACAGAACTTACAAAAAATCGGACGAAACCTTTGTAACCGAAAGCTCTTCCAACGCCACTCCGGGAGAATTGGACGATGACCAACCTCTTCCCGTTACCTTATCGGAATTTACGGCAACATATCTATCAAACAAAGCAATTTTATCGTGGACAACACAAAGTGAAACGGATAACAGCCATTGGAATATCTACAAAGCTTTATCGGAAAATTTTGGACAATCTACAAAAATTAACGATTTGCCAATCGAAGCGGCGGGAAATTCAACCGAAACAAACCACTATATTTATACCGACAAAGCAAATTTTGACTCGGCAATTTATTATTATTGGTTAGAAAGTGTTACTTATTCCGGACAAAACAGCTTATTCGGACCATTCGAATTGAATATAGAAGACAATAATGAAAATCACACACCTGACGCTGTTCAAAAATTCGGTTTATCCCAAAATGTTCCTAATCCTTTTAATCCATATACTACAATCGGTTTTTCTTTGCCGAAAAATGGATATGCGGTTGTGAAAATTTACAATTTAAAAGGTGAACTTATCAAAAAAATATTTGAAGGAAATGTAATCGCAAAACAACAATACAACATCAAATGGTTTGGAGAAGACAAATCGCACAAAACGGTTCCCTCAGGAATTTATTTTTACAAACTTGAAACAAAAGATTTTATTCAAATCAAAAAAATGCTCCTTCTAAAATAACTTTAAAGGCTCCTTCGGGAGCTTTTTTTTATTTAAAGACAAAGGATAATCTATTATGAAAGAAAAAATTCAAAAACTTTTTGAAAAAAACAATTATAATGATACCGACAAAAAAATATTCGATGAATTTATATCTCTTCTTAACGCGGGAAAAATTCGTTCGGCAGAAAAGAAGAACGGAAAGTGGAAAGCAAACGAATGGGTAAAAAAAGGTATTTTGGTAGGGTTTAAAATGGGAAAAATCGTACCGTTTGACGATGAAGGATATTTTTTTGATAAAGATACTTTTCCCATGCAAAGATTTGATAAAACCAAGCAAATCAGAATAGTACCCGCTTCTTCATATGTTCGTTCGGGATCATATATTGCAAAGGGAGTGGTAATTATGCCTCCTGCCTACGTTAATACCGGTGCTTATGTGGACGAAAACACAATGATAGATTCTCATGCATTGGTGGGTAGTTGCGCTCAAATAGGAAAAAGAGTGCATTTAAGTGCAGGCGCTCAAATAGGTGGCGTTTTGGAGCCGATAAATGCCAATCCGGTAATTATTGAAGATGATGTTTTTATCGGTGGAAATAGCGGTATATTCGAAGGAGTTATCGTAAAAAAAAGAGCAATTATCGCCGCTGGTGTAATTATCACTGCACACACACCCGTTTATGACGCTACAACCAATAGATTTTTGCAAAAAACTGAGAACTCTCTGATTATTCCGGAAAATGCAGTCGTTGTTTCCGGTAGCAGAAGTTTACAATCAAACAAAGATATTAGCATTTACTGTCCCGTAATTATCAAATACAGAGATGAAAAAAGTGATACTTCCGTTAAATTGGAAGATTTTCTAAGGATTTGATGTTTTTAAATTCACACTTTCAAAATTTGGAAATTTCGGAACTCCGAAAATTTACCGACAAAGCTCCTGCCAATTCAATAAACATGGGATTGGGAGAAATCAGATTACCTATTCATCCCAAAATAAAAGAATATTTGATTGAACTTATTAAAACCGAGACTTTTAATTATACTCCCAATGCAGGCTTATCAGACTTGCGGGATATGATAAAGAATGATTACCCAAATTCAGAAGTTTGTGTTACCTGTGGTGCGGAAGAGGCAATTTTTGCAACATTATTCTCCGTACTATCGCCAAATGACGAAGTATTAATAGCTAATCCGGGATATTTGGCTTATAAAACGATAATAGAACTTTGCAATGCAAAACCGGTTTATTTTAATTTAAATCTTTCTCCCGAATTCACACTCGATAAAAAATCTTTGTTAGAATCAATTACCAAAAAAACAAAAGCTATTATCATCTCCAATCCTTCTAATCCCGTAGGAAAAATTTTAAATAGTAAAGATCTGGAATTTATAAAAAGAATAACCTACGAAAATAATATCTTACTTATCGTGGATGAAATTTACCGAGAACTTTTCATAAAATCACCCATTAAATCGGCGTATGATACCCTTCCGAATATATTGATTATTTCGGGCATTTCCAAAGCTTTTGCTATGGCCGGTTGGCGTCTTGGTTGGGCGGTTTCTTTCAATAAAAAACTAATTTCCGGAATTACCGTGGCTCATCAATATATTGCCACCAATGCTCCTACAATTTCTCAAAAAATTGCAATTAAAATACTTTCGGAAAAGAAATTTTTCTTAGATTATTACAGAAATATCTTAAAATCGCGATACAATCTCTTTTCGAATTTGTTATCAAATTCTTTCCCCTTTATCGAACCCGATGCGGCACCTTATCTATTCATTAATTTCTCACAAGATGATTATCAATTGGCAAAAGAACTATCGAACAAAGGGCTTTTGGCTATTCCCGGAAGTTTCTTCGGTAATAATGCCAAAGGCTGGATAAGATTTAATTACGCAATAGATGAAAACAAACTAAAACAGGCGATAA
>CAZUGB010000215.1:0-4038 GCA_964619925.1 uncultured Candidatus Cloacimonadota bacterium | reverse complement strand
GCATAATGACGCTTTTCAGTTTCATATTCAACGTGTGCGGTTGCAATGGTTATACCTCTTGCTTTTTCTTCGGGAGCATTATCAATTGCATCAAACGATTTAAATTCGGCTCCGCCTTTTTTACTTAAATAAAGCGTTATTGCTGCCGTTAATGTGGTCTTACCATGATCCACATGACCGATTGTCCCAATATTAACATGGGGTTTTGTTCTTACAAATTTTTCTTTTGCCATTTTTCCTCCTTAAGATCTAAAAGCCTATTCCAAAAGGCTTTACATTCAGCAACCTGGCAATAAACAGTTGCCATTTTTTTTATTTTTTTAGTATGAAAGTGCAAAAGAAATTTAATGCCAAATCATGTCAAATTATTTTTAATTTATTCTATCTTTAAATTTTACAATAAATTAGCCCTGAGCGTACCTCACTCAATATTATGATGTTTTATTACCCAAAACAGCACAATTTAAATGATTGATTAGCTATTAAAAATTTCACATTAATAAAAAAGCAATTGCACAAAAACGAAATTAATATACCTCTATAATAATTACGGAACAAAAACTAAAATTTGACATTATAAAAACAATTAATAATTTTGTTTTGATTTTAACATATTGGAATAAAATTACGGGAGAGAAACATGATTTTATTTTTAACGTTGCTATCAATCATCATGCTGATATTTATCCTGGTTTTTACCATTTATTTCATTTCCAAACAAAGCAAAAAACGTTCGGAACTTTTAAAGGAGCTAAAAGAAGCGGGAATTTTGAAATCTTTTTCAAAAGGTGAAGGCAAAATAGGCGACATAAAATATAAGATATACTATTTCGGCGGCTCAAAAAATTCGCAACCCTATTTTTCAATTTCCCTATCGGGCGATATTCCCGTAAAAAGCAAGGGATTTTATCTTACCAAAGAAACTTCATTCGATAGATTTTTTAAAAAGCTCGGACTCGTTTCGGAAATTCAAACGGGTGACGAAGAATTTGATAATCTTTTTTTTATTAACTCTTCCGACGATATATTTACCAAAATGTTTTTATCAAATCCGAAAAATCGCGATCTTATAAAAGAGATATACAAACTCGGCTACAACCAAATTTTTATCCAAAACAAAAAAATAGAAGTACGAGCCAAACCGGTATCAAAGGATGTTAAGGCGGATAAGGCTTCGGTGGAATTTATTGCTCAATCGCTTGCCGAATTATCAGAATATCAACCGAAAAACAATACCGTTGTGGTGGAAGAGGATACTAATAAAATAGGCAGATATTCGGTTTATTTTCTAACGATTTTCCTTTTCATATTCGGGATAATTACCTTTGTATTCGCTTATTCAAAATACAAACCTCTTGATATGGCGCAACTGATGACAAAATCTTTGATATATTATTTTATCGGTTCACTTGTATTCGGTTGGTTCTCATTAAAAAATTTGAAAGGACGCTCCAACTCGCATTATGAATGGCTTACGGCTATGATTATCTCTTTGATAAGCATTTTCTTCTTATCGTCGGGAATAATGATGTATGTAAACGGACATTATGATAAATCCACACCGAAAAATGTAGAAACCGTCGTACTAAAAAAATATTATGTTCGCGGAAAAAACGGCAGTTCCTATTATTTTATACTCAAATCGTGGCGGGATAATTCCGAATTTGAAAAGATAAAAGTTTCCAAGGGGATTTTTAAAAAAATCGATACCACAAAGGATTTGATAAGAGTAAGCACAAAATCCGGCAAGTTAGGTTATGAGTGGATTACCGATTGGCATCTTATAAAAAACGATTAATAATCAAATAACAAAAGGGAAAAGGCAAAAAAGCTATTTCCCGATGATATTTTTTAGTACTTTATAAACATACTCCGATTTCGGTATATCCATTATCACTATGCCGCTTCTTGCCCTTCCTCTTGAATATCCCGTTGCCGGTGTGGATAGTACAATACTTCCCAAACCGTACCTTTTTTGAATTATGCCTCGTCTTAAAGAAATTTCGGTAATTAGCGAATAATTGATGCTTTTCTTTTCCAACGTCCAAAAACCTTCATAGTATTCCAAATGGTCATTATAAAAGGTATAGGTTGTCTTTTCATAAGTTTTCTTTTTTACAAAATAAACCAAAACGGGTAATCCGAAGAAGAAAAGTAATGCAAAGATAATAAAAGGTGCAAAACCCGGATCTTTATGAAACAAAAAATGAAAAAGAGGTATGGAAAAACCGCCGAAAAAGATTCCGCCCCAAATCGTAAAAAATATTTGTACGGGAATCACTGAAACCAATGTAACCCAAGGGACAAAAACAGGTCTTAATACTAATTTTTTCTCGGATTTTTGTGCGGATGATTTTTTTACATCCTCTTTTAACTTATATCCGCAATATGGACAAAACATTGCTTCATCGGGTACTTCTTTTCCACATTTCGGACAATACATTTTTTTGCCTCCTTATACTCTATTCGGTCTTATGATAAACGCCCATGCACGGGCAATCTCTTCACAAGCCGCATGAATATCGGCACGATAAATTTTATTGTATCGAGGTGTTCTGTAAACCTTTTGATTAAACACATCTATCACAAAACAATTGCTATAATCGGCTTTTCCCACATCGGCAAAATGAGCTTCCAAATATTGATACAAAAGTGTAGCCATATATTTTCCCGCATTATCGGACAGAGGATAATTTTTTGAGAAATATATCTTTACCGCTCCCACAAACGAACCGGTTTCCAAATCCATTTTTCGCAGAATAATTTCCGGACTTACGTCAATGGTGGTTCCGGCTATAAGCAAAGTGGTGGGTATAGAAGGATCTTCTCGTAAAAATTCATAATCTTTTATTACTACCTCGTCGGCTACATCCAAAAAGGATTCCAAAGAATCTATCGAAAGATTAATCTGTTCTTTTTGCAATTCGGACATTGCCAATTTTTTTTCCAAACGCTCGATTTCCGCATAAATAACCTCTTCGTTACCGTCGCCGTAGGCTATATATCTTGCTATGGCGTTTTTTGCTTCGGAGAAATCGGGTTCTATCAGATTGGATTTTCTATTTAACTCCTGAATAACCCTTTTTCTTCCTCGCGGTGTAGCGGAAAGATACTTTCCTAATCGCTCCAAAGTCATTTTTGCACTGTATTTTTCCTGAAGTTTTTGCATAACCTCTCCAAATATTGATATTTTTAACTTTCCACTTTGTGAATGATTAATTATATGTCAACAAATTTTGTAGGGAAGGATAAAGTAACTTATCATTCATTTTGTTTTTTATATTTAAACATCAATAATACTTTTGCAAATCTATAAATTGGAAATAATTTTCTTGACGCTACCTTTTAAAAAAAATTAATCACTTTCAAATTTGATAATAACGGATAAATTTAAAAGCAGAAATAAATTGGGGATAATATGAATTCAAATTTTAGCAATAATGATTTAACTTTTTTTACAAATGAAAAAAACAGCACTTTATTGGATAGGTTTAAAACCGTGCTTAAAACCGTTAAATATTTCGATATTTTAGTGGGATATTTTAGAATAAGCGGTTTTTATCAATTATATGATGCATTTAGAAAAATTGAAAAAATTCGCATACTGGTAGGTTTAAATACAGACAAAAAGACATTTACCATTATCGAAGAAAGCAAAAGAAAAGGTTTATTGGATTTTGAAACTCACCAAAGAGCAAAAGAAATTGTCGGCAAGCAATTGGTAAAAGAGATAGAAAACTCAGGAGATACAAAAGAGATAGAAGATGGAATATTACAATTTATCAAATGGCTAAAATCAGGAAAAATTATCTTAAAAGTTCATCCCACACAAAACTTACATGCAAAAGTTTATATAAGTAGATATTTTGAAGACGATAGAGATTTCGGAAATGTGATTACCGGTTCAAGTAATTTTTCCCAATCCGGATTAATGGCAAATTATGAATTCAATGTACAATTAAAAAACCGTGCCGACGTTATTTTTGCATTGGAAAAATTTGAAAAACTATGGGAAGAGGCTGTAGATATAAGCGATTA
>CAZUGB010000214.1:0-16869 GCA_964619925.1 uncultured Candidatus Cloacimonadota bacterium | reverse complement strand
GAGGCGATAAGGTTCTAAAAAGATTAAATATTTCAAAGGAAAAAAATCCCTATCTCGGTTTTCGAGGCATTCGCATTTCTTTGCATGATACCAATTTGTTCAAACATCAAATACGAGCTATTTTAAGAGCAAATATAAAAGGAAATTTAAAAATAATGTTTCCTATGATTTCAGATGTTCGCGAAGTGTTGGAGTCAAAAAGTATTATTAACGAGTGCATCAATGAATTAAAAAATGAAAATATTCCTTACAATCCCGATTTGGAAGTGGGAGCCATGATAGAAATTCCTTCTGCTGCATTAACATCGGATGCTTTGGCAAAGGAATGTGATTTTTTTAGTATCGGGACAAATGATTTGGTGCAATATACTCTGGCAGTGGATAGAAATAGTATATCGGTTCAAGATTATTATCAGCCGGCTCATCCTGCGGTGCTAAAGTTAATCGATATGACCGTAAAAAATGCTCATAAAAACAATATAAAAGTAGCTGTTTGCGGTGAAATGGCTTCCGAGAGCAAATTTATTCCTTTGCTTATCGGTTTGGGTGTGGACGAATTGAGCGTAAGTCCGGGTCTTTATCTTTATGTAAAAGATATAATTATGAATACGGAATATAAAAAAGCTCAAAAATTGGCGGAATTGGTTAAAAACGAAACAAATATTGAAATTATATATGATCTTTTAAGAAATAAGGAGTAATAAATGTTGGATTTAAATAATGTGGAAAAAATTAAGTCAATTGATACAAAAGATATGTATCATAAAATAATACGTTTACCCGAACATATCAGTGATGCTTATTACAATGCCGAAATTTATAAACCGAAAGATTTTGCTATAAAAAGATTTGGGAAAATCGTCATTTGCGGAATGGGTGGTTCGGCTATTTCGGGAGATATTATAAAAGCCGCTTTTGAAGATATTATTCCCATAGAGGTGGTTAAAAATTACAAAGTAAATCATCTGAATGAAAATACTTTGTTAATTGCGTGCAGTTATTCGGGAAATACGGAAGAAACCCTTACAATAACCGATATTGCCCTGAAAAGCGGCTCTACTATTGCGGCGGTAACATCCGGCGGGAAACTTTTTGATATTTTATTTGAAAAATCTTTGATTGTAAAATTAAAAACGGGATTTCCACCAAGATCCGCTATCGGGTATTTGTTCTTTTCCATTATAAAAATTTTGGAAGAGTATCATATAATAAAAAACCAAAAAGAAACGGTTGATAAACTTGTGGCTCATTTGGCTCAAAAAGCGGGAACAATTTCTTACAATCAATCGGAAGAAAGCAATATGGCAAAAATGTCGGCAAAAAAAATAAATAACAAAATTCCCGTAATTTATGCCGAACAACCTCAATTATTTCCTTTGGCTTATAGGTGGAAATGTCAAATAAATGAAAATGCAAAATATCCGGCTTTTTGTAATTATTTCCCTGAATTTAGTCATAATGAAATCGAGGGTTGGGAAAGTATGATTTCACAAAATAATTTCATACCGATTTTTGTTCAAAGATTTTCTTCGGGTAAAAATTATGCAAAACATATTAATGCATTTAAAGAATTACTTTCTCAAAATGATATTGAGTTTTTGGAATTCTTTGTAGAAGGCGAAAGTGTGATAGAAGAGATTTTTTCTTTGATTTATTTGGGAGATATGATTAGTTTTTATCTTGCCATTCTGCAAAATACCGATCCCACCCCGATAGAGTTTATTAATTTTATCAAAAGTTCTTTCAAAAGAAAGGAAGGATAGCATATGAATAATAAAGTATTTACTTCGGAATCGGTTACCGAAGGACATCCCGATAAAATGGCGGATCAAATTTCTGATGCAATTTTGGATGCTATTTTAAAAAAAGATAAAGATGCTCGTGTGGCTTGCGAAACATTTCTTACTACCGGTTTGGTTTTGGTAGGTGGCGAAATTACTACCAAATGCTATGTGGAAATTAAAGATATAGTGAGGGAAACCATAAGAGATATCGGCTATGTAAAAGACGATTACGGCATAGGATACAAAAATTGTGCGGTGATTACCACAATAGATAAACAATCGGAAGATATAAGGATAGGAGTGGATGAATATAACAACCACCCGCAGGGGGCAGGTGATCAAGGAATGATGTTCGGTTATGCTTGCAATGATACACCGGAATATATGCCCATACCTATTTCTTATGCTCATAAATTGGCACAAAGATTAGCCGAGGTAAGAAAAACCGGAATATTGCCCTACCTAAGACCGGATGGTAAAACACAGGTTACCTTTGAATATAAGGATGGTAAACCCGTTTCGGTAAAAGCTGTTGTCGTTTCCGCTCAACATCACCCTGATATTTTATATGATAGGATCTATTATGATATAATAGAAAATGTGATTAAACCGATTATTCCCGATTTTTATTTAACTGCTGAAACAAAATATCTTATCAATCCTACCGGAAAATTTGTTCTTGGTGGTCCGCATGCGGATACGGGATTGACAGGCAGAAAAATAATAGTGGATACATACGGAGGAAAAGGAAGTCACGGAGGAGGAGCTTTTTCCGGTAAAGATCCCACCAAAGTTGATAGAAGCGCATCCTATATGGCAAGATACATTGCAAAAAACATTGTAGCCGCAGAACTTGCGGAAGAATGTGAAGTACAGCTTGCTTATGCAATCGGCTATCCCGAACCTGTTTCCGTTATGATTGATACATTCGGTACGGGAAAAGTGGATGAACAAAAGCTCATTGATGCCGTAGTAAAAAATTTGGATCTTTCACCCAAAGGTATAATCGAAAAATTAAATTTGAAAAGACCGATATATAAACTTACTGCCGCCTATGGGCATTTTGGTAGGGAATTGCCCGAATTTACCTGGGAAAAAACGGACTTTAAAAATGTATTACTAAAAGTAATTTGATATAAAGCGTCGTTTATGACGCTTTTTTTTATTTTTTTGCTTCGAACCAGATTCTACCGCTTTTTGGCGTTGGTTTTTCTTTTTTCACAATATTTCCCCAATAGTTTATTTTTTTAAAAGAAGCTTTTTTCAAAGCGTTTACTATCTCATCTAACGAATAACCTTTTTCATAATGGATTTCATCAAATCTTATCCAGTTACCGGAAATATTTCTAAATCCGATAATGTGAAGAGAGGCAATGTTGTTATCATAATCGTATGAAGGGATGTGTACTTCAAAAAGTTCATCATTGTTTTGTTGAATGATTGACGGGTATCTTTGCCAAATTACGGCTAATCCGTAAATTGTATTCATATCAAACATAAAAGTACCGCCCGGGTTCAGTGCTTCATACACATTTTTAAAAATCTTTTCCAAGTCTTTATATTTTACTATGTAGTTTAGTGTGTCATACCAAGAGGTAACAAGATCAAATTTTTGGGAAAACGAAATATTTCTTATGTCGGCATTAATAAAGTTAATTGTTAATTTTTGTTTTGTAGCCTGTTGCATTGCTATTGTAAGTAATTTTTCCGAATTGTCAACAGCCGTTACATCACAATTGTTTTTAGCCATTTCCATAGCAAATGTACCTTCACCGCATCCCAAATCAAGAACTGTTTTATAGCTTTCTTTCATATCACTTATGATAAACCGTGCCATTTTTTTACTATATATTGCATAAGGTCCTTTGAAATAAAAATAAGCAAACCGATCATAAATTTCTTTCATATAATCCTCTATGAAATTAATCCGAAAAAATAATCTCAATTTTTATTTTCTATGATAAAAAAATCATTTTTAAAAATTTTGTAAAGCAAATAAAAAAGGTAAAAGAAATTAATCATTATTTCTTTGGTATGATTTTGAATAAATCTGACATTATAAAAATAAGGATTTTTAAAAATATTAACCCAAAATGAGTAAAAAAACATGTGGCAACAAAGTTTACAGAGTAAAAATAGTAACATAATTCTTTATATCATACTTTGTTTGAAAATGCTTGAAATTTTATATATTAGCTAATTATATGAAAAATGAATAAAAAAGGAATATAAAATGCAAAATTCTATCTTCGTTAATGTGATATAAGGGGGATAAAATGAAAAAGCTATTTTTTTTGATTATTTTTGTTATGGTATTTATTAATTTGCTATCCGATACCCAAATTGAAGGAGGAAATATCTCGGGAGTTTGGACGAGTGAAGAATCGCCTTACATCATAAACGGTGATATTACAATACCCGATCAACAAACTTTGGAAATTAAACCCGGGGTAATAATTAAATTTAAGAATTTTGCCAAATTAGATGTAAAAGGAAAAATATTAGCTATTGGAACCGAAGAACAAAAGATTGTTTTTACAAAATTTGACGACAAATGGGGAGGAATTAATTTTGAGAATGTATCTACGGAGAATGACTCTTCATTTTTTAGATATTGCATAATAAAAAATTCTTATAATCGTGGAATGACTATCGATAATTACTCCAAAGTATCAGTAACGTATTGTGAATTTACTAATAATAATGGAGGAATGTACTTATATCGTTCTTGTCCGGTAGTAGATAATAATCGTTTTTATCTTAATACAAATGAACAAACTAGTGGAGGAGGTATAAGAATATTTAATACACCCGCTCCTTTAATTTTGAAAAATAATGTTTTTGATAATAACACGGCAATAGCGATGGAAAATTATGATATTGTAGGGGGAGGCGTGTTAATAGCCCATGATTGCGATGTTACTTTGATAAATTGTTTAATTATAAATAATTCTGTTTATCCTGATTTTGCATATGGCTGGGGAGGTGGAATTTATGTCGGCTACAATTCCAATGCCAAATTAATAAATTGTACGGTTGCTAATAATCATACTTATGGAAAATCAAAAAATTATGAGGATAACAATATAAAAATATGGAATAATTGTTATATGTTAGTTTTTAACAGTATTGTATGGCAAAATGATAATTCAGCTTGTATCACGGCAAAAACCAACTCAACCATTGATATATCATATTCTAACATAGGTTCGGAAGATATTCTTACCCAATATTCTTCACAAATCAATTTATTAGAAGGGAATATTTTCTTTGAACCGAAATTTATAGGTGATGGGAATTATCATCTTTCGGAATTATCTCCGGCCATAAATAACGGGAGTTTGGATTATCCCGAAAATATTAATATCCCGAATTATGATATTGACGGAAATCCGAGAATTTACGACGGTACCGTGAAAAAAATCGATATGGGTTGTTATGAATTTCAGGGAGAACCTTTAAATAAACCGGAAATAGAGGTTGAACCATCTCGGCTGATTTGGGACTTTGCTACCGTAAATCCATATTATATTTCAAAATCATTTGAAGTTAGAAATGTCGGTTTTACTCCGCTTACAATTTCAAAAATCGTATCTAATAGCGAATATTTCAAAATAAAACTTAATGAACAGGAAAATTTTGCATCTCAAATAGAAGAATTTACCATACCACCCTTATCCATTACTAATGTTTATGTTCGTTTTGAACCTAATGAACTGGGAGAATATAACGGTCTTATCTCGATATTTAGTGATGATGCCGACGAACCGCAGAGAAATGTGGAACTAACTGCTACTGCCGCTTACGAAGGTGAAACCGTGTTTGGTGTTATTTCCAAAGATACTTATTGGGATGCCGATTCCATATTTGTAATAGATAGTCTTGTGATTGATGAAAATGCTACTCTCACAATAGCGCCGGGAACATTAATAAAAGTTTTTAACAATGCTCGTATTGATGTGAAAGGTGATATAATTGCAAAGGGAACGGAAAATAATCGGATTATTTTCACAAAATTTGACAACAAATGGAGAGGAATTAGTTTTGATAATTCTACACAGCGAACTACACATTCAAAATTTGAATATTGTGATTTTAGTTATTCATTCAAGGATCCTTACGGAGGAGTTTTTTATATCAAAAACTCATCGAATATTGAGATCTCTCATTGTGGTTTTTACCATAATAATGCTTTTAAAGGCGGAGCTTTATTCATAGATAATAGTACAATGAGTATTAGTGATTGTTCTTTTGAGCAAAATAGAGTTTGCGGTGAATATAGAGATTTAAAAGGCGGGGCTATTTATGCCATGGATGCCAGCATTAATTTGGTTAATGACAAATTTATAGAGAATTATTCATCTGTGGGTGAATCGGGGCATGCATTCGGCGGAGCATGTTATTTCAATCATTCCGACGTGAAAATCATATCATCAATGTTCTATCAAAATCTTTCGGCTGCCGGAGGATATTACGATGGTGACTATCAGATTCCTTTTTTTTCCGATGCGGGAGCAATTTATTGCGATAGTGGTACAATTGATATAATAAATACAATATTTAAGGATAATTATTCAAATGGTGTATATGAAGAATATATCCAATCTTCTTTAAGATTTATAAATAATGCTACCGTTAATTTAATAAATTCAATTGTATGGTCGAGTTTGGATTATTATGGTAATATAATTCTTCCAAATAATTCAACACTAAATATTCGTTATTCGGATATTATTGATTTCGCCATAAATGAGGAAGCGCATAATTATAATAACATCAATTGGTTGGAAGGAAATCTTTCGGTCGATCCTTCTTTTATTGACGAAGATTGTCATTTAAGCCCTTCTTCCGTATTAATCGATTGGGGAACTTTGGAAATAGACGGAATTACTTTACCTACTTATGATTTGGACGGTAATCTTAGAGTATTTGGCAACGGAATTGATATAGGTTGTTACGAATATCCAAAAAATTCGGTGAATGAACCTGAAATTAGTATTTCCAATACCACTTTGGATTGGGGTACGGTTTCCATTCATCAACAATATGAGAAAAAGACCATTGAAATTTGCAATGCCGGTTATGGAACATTAAAAATTTTGCAAATAGCTTCACCTAATCCCAATTTTTTGATTAAATTAAAAAATCAAACTGAGTATGTTCAAAATCTTTATAATATTGAATTGGAATCTCTGGATACTTTGCATCTTGATATAATGTTTTCTCCCAAAGAGGTTGGTAGTTATAGAGACGAAATTTTTATTTATAGTAATGATACTGACGAGCAAAAAACAAAGGTAACGGTAAAAGGGTATGCCATAAACGAATATTATATCGGGGGTGTGATTGACGAAGATCTTTATTTGCAAGCCGATACGGTTTTTGTTACAAGAGTATTAAAAATCAATGAAGGAGTTACGCTAAAAATTGCTCCCGGAACGGTGGTTGAATGTTATGATAACGCTTATATTAACGTAAAAGGTTCTTTGATAGCCGAGGGAACAGAAGATAAGCGAATAGTATTTACCAAATATTACACAAAATGGAAAGGTATAGTGTTTGATAATACTCCCGAAGAAGCTAATTTTTCAAAATTTAAGTATTGTGATTTTATTTATACTCGTCGTGAAGATTCCGATTATCCAAATAATTATGAAGGTGCTATTTATATAAAAAATTATTCATATGTGGAAATTTCAAACTGTAATTTTTATCAAAATCAAACATATTCTCTTGGTAGTGCCATTCATATTGAAGAAAGTACAATCGATATTGTAAATTGTACCTTTGCTCAAAATAGAATTAATAATTTTTATACGTATCCGTTCGGAGGAATTGTGTATGGCTATAATTCCGATGTTAGGATAATTAATTCAAAATTTATGGGAAATACTTTATCAACAAGCTCAAATACTTTATCTACCGGTGTGGCGTGTTATTTTGATAATTCCAAGGTAAGCATATTATCTTCATTCTTTGATAACAATTCAGCGATTTCCGAGCAACAATCTGCAAGCGATGTTATCCATGCCGGAGCTATTTATACCAATCGATGTCCGGAATTTAATATTGTAAATTGTACATTTATGGATAACTATTCTCAATTATTATCAGGTGAATTTTCCAATAATGCTTTTGGATTTTATAATAGTTCCGCTAAAATCATAAATTCAATTATTTGGACCAGCTCAAATTGTAGTGATGAAATTATCAAACTAAATAACTCTACCTTGGATATTCTCCATTCTGACATAATAGATTTTGCCTTTGGAGAAAATTCCTATCTTGGCGATAGCAAAGTAAATTGGCTTGAAGGAAATCTTTCAGTGGATCCTGCTTTTATTGATGAAGATTGTCATTTAAAATCATCTTCTCCGCTAATTGATGCCGGAACCTTGAAAATAGAAGGAGTTTCTTTGCCGGCATTAGATTTGGACGGCAACATGAGGGTTTGTTGTAATATAGTAGATATCGGTTGTTACGAATATATTAATGAAAATATCAATCAATTGTTGAAACGAAAACTGGTTAATTACCCTAATCCCTTTAATTCATCTACTACGATACTTTGTAATGTGAGTGAAAATACAAAATCCGCAAAAATCGAAATATATAATTTAAAAGGACAAAAAATTAAAACCATCAAATTACCGAATAGAAGTGTAGGTAATATAGGAGTTTCTTGGGAGGGAACCGATAAGCAAAATCATCGTTTGCCAAGCTGAATGTATATTCTTAAATTACAAGAAAACGGGAGACTAAAAGCAATAAGCAAATGTATCTTTTTAAAATAGATAAATTTTTAAAGAAAGAAATCATTAATAAGGCTCTATTTTTATAGAGCCTTTTATTATATATAATTTTATATATCTTAGATGAAGCTTTTTAATTCAATTGATTGTGTGAATAATAATTACACCGGATTAAAATTTCTAAAAAAATGGTGGGCACTGAGGGACTTGAACCCCCGACCACCTGCTTGTAAGGCAGGCGCTCTCCCAACTGAGCTAAGTGTCCATCCTTTGGTCGGGGCGAGAGGATTCGAACCTCCGACGCCTGGTTCCCAAAACCAGTGCGCTAACCGGACTGCGCTACGCCCCGTTCCACATCGTAGAATGACAGATTTATTTTTTGGGTATTCAGGTCAAGAAATTTGTTCTCTAAAAAAGAAAATATTTCAAATGTTAAACTATCTTACTATATTTTAATGAATTAACCCTATAATAATTAAATTACAAAAGCTATTGTTTTCGTGATATTTTTTATTAGAATCCTAATATTTCTAAATACGTAATAAGCAATTTCGCAGTTAATCGAATAGAAAAATCGATAAAATTTTTCCTGTAAAAAGTTGAAAATATAATAAAAATCATAGCAATTTATCAAAATTTAAAATGAAGCCGAAATTGATTGAGAAACGAAAATCCTTTGATATAAAACAAAATAAAAAAATAGATTTATATATTTAGAAAATTCTTGACTGATTTCGCAGCTTTTCCTAAAAATGCTCACAAGAAACCCAAAGTTACTCAGATTGGAGGACCCGAAATGTCAGGTGAATTTTTAGGTAAATTTAAGACAACGGTAAACAAGAAAAAATGGATTGTGATACCTGCGGTTTTAAAAAAACGCTTTAGCAGTGCGGCAAAACAAACTGTAGTAATCACTTTGGGTCCTAATGGCAACAGCTTGGTGGTGTATCCGGAAGATAACTGGAATGCTAAGTTAAAAAGTTTGAGAAACGGCAATCAACATAGCTTGATGCTTAGAAAAAGGCTTATTCATTATGCGCAAAATCATCAAAAGCTGGAATCTAACGGAAGAGTAAAGGTAAGCGAAGAGTTATTGCAAAAGACCGGTATAAAAGACAAGGTTATCATAAAAGGTGAAGGCGATTATATCTCGATGTGGAATCCCGAAAACTTTAAGAAATATGAAGAAAAATTGGAACAAGAAACAGGCAATATGTTCGATACAATGGATTATCAATTATGACAGAATATCACGTTCCCGTATTGTTAAAAGAATCACTGGAAGGATTAAATATCGTAAACGGCGGTATTTATGTGGATGCCACATTTGGAGGCGGAGGTCATTCCAGAGCAATTTTGAAAACGGGGAAAGATATAAAATTATTTGCATTTGATCAAGATGAGGATGCCGAAAAAATTTCCAAGGAGTTACAGAAAGAATATTCAAATTTCGTCTTCATAAAAGATAATTTCAAAAATATAAGAACCGGTTTATCATTGAACAGAATAAAGAAAATAGATGGTATAATTTTCGATTTGGGTGTTTCTTCTCACCAGATAGATACGGCTAAGCGGGGTTTTAGTTTTATGCAAGACGGAGATCTGGATATGAGAATGGACAAAACAAGCGAGTTATCTGCCGCGGAGGTGATAAATGAATATTCAAAAGAGGAATTACAGGATATATTCTATAAATATGGCGAAGAGAGGGAAGCTTTTAGGATTGCAAGGGCAATTGTGGAAGAAAGGAAAAAAAAATACATCAAAACAACATCTCAATTGGCTGAAATCATTGATAGAAGTATTCATTCGCATCATAGGATAAAGGCAAAAGCAAGAATTTTTCAAGCAATCAGAATTTATGTGAACAAAGAAATTGAGGCACTTAATAAAGCGTTAAAAGATAGTGTTCATATATTGAATAAGGGTGGAAGAATTGTGGTTATATCTTATCACAGTATAGAAGATAGAGTGGTAAAGCAATTTTTCAAGTATGAAAATTTATCGTGCGTTTGTCCGCCCGATTATCCGATTTGTACATGTGGTAAAGTATCAACATTAAAAATTATAACCAAGAAACCGATAATTCCCACAAAAGAGGAAATATCAAAAAACAAAAGGGCTAAAAGCGCTAAATTAAGAATAGCGGAACGAAAATAGAAGGTATTTAGGGGGCAAAATGAAAAAATACTTTTTTTTATCATTATTTGTAATTTTTTTGGGCTTATTTATTCATAGTTACAACAAAAACAGAATATTGGCATACAATAAAATTTATGCTGAAAAGACTGAATTACTTGCAAGTTTAACTTCCATAAACAAAGATTTATTAAGTAAATACAATTATTTTTCATCTGCGGAATACATACAAAAGCATGCTATTGAAGACTTGGGAATGGTTTATCCTACTGCAAACGACAAAATAGAAAATATAGTATTTAATAAAACTCACCACAAATACATCAACGTATTCAGTATTCAAGGAAATTTGGAAGCATCCACCATAAAGTAATGGCTGTCATTAAATGCAAATTTCGCGTTTAAAAATCTTTTTATTGGTAAATACACTCGTCTTTTTAATGTGGGGGAGCATTTTATTTATTATTCAAATTTTACATCCCTATCAGGAATTTGCCATCGAAATAAGAACAAGGACAAAAAAACACAAAGCGGTTCTATATCCCTGGAGAGGAAACATTTACGATAAATTCGGCAGATTACTTACAACTTCGGACAAATTATATCAACTGGATTTGCAAAAAAACGTAATGGAAAGATATTTTAAAAATCAACAAAAAAGACTGAAAAAACTAATTCAAAAATATGGAGAAAATAAAATTCCGAAAAAAATTTTAAAAAAATATCCTTATCGTTCCATAAAGGAAGTAAAAGCACAAGTGTTAAAAATTTTGGCAAAATATTCGGGAGTTTCACGCAAAAGATTAAAATCCTTAATTAATAGTAAATACGGAATTGTAAGCATTTCCGATAAAATATCCGAAAAGAATTTATATTACATCAGAAAAGAGTTTAAAGAGAAGAAATTAAAGGGACTTTATTACAAATTAAATATGCCTGTAAGGATATATCCGAACGGTAGATTGGCGGTGAGATTATTGGGCGCAACCGTTCTTAACACAAATAAAAGAATTTTTAAAAATAATGATACAAAAAATGAAAAAGCGGTTAAATATTTGGTTGGAATCACGGGAATAGAAGCTACTTTTGATAAATATTTAAAGGGAAAGCTCGGGTATAGAGAGGAATTTAAAAACGCATTAAGGCAAAATGTTTATTACAATAATTTAAAGTCGGTTTTACCGATTAACGGAAATTCCATATATCTGAATATTGATGCGGATTTACAAAAAATTGTCGAAAATGAAATAAAAAACGGAATAAAAGAGTATGAAGCCAAGATGGGAATGGCGGTGATAATGAATCCTACAAACGGTGAAATTTTGGCAATGGCCGGTATAACCAAAAATGATTACAAGTACAAACCGGAGCGATTGGCATTATTGTCGAATTTACCTGCATCATACACATTTGAACCCGGCTCTACAATAAAACCCTTCACGGCTCTTTTGGCAATAGAAAAACATTTGGTTAAAGAAAATGAAAAAATTGATTGTAGAACATTTAATAGCGGCGGAAGAATTATTAAAGATGTTCATAAATATAACAAGTTGACTTTGAGAGAAATAATAGCTCATTCCAGTAATGTAGGTATAAGTAAGATAGCAGAAAAGGTGGGGAAAGAAGATTTGTATGAACTTTTGTTTGATGTCGGATTTGGACATCCCACCGGTTCGGATTTGTATAATGAGGCAGGAGGAACATTTAGAGAAGTAAGCAAGTGGAGTACCTATTCATTGCAATCCATATCGTTCGGACAGGAAATGAGCGTTACGGCTTTGCAATTAGCCTCGGCTTATTGTGCTATTGCAAATAACGGGAAAGTATTAAAACCCCTAATAGCAGACAAGATAACGGATGAAAACGGTAAAATAATAAAAAAATATAAAAAAAGAGTGATTACCACGATATCCGATAAAAAATCATTATCAACATTGAGAAGTTATTTGCAAAGTGTAGTGGATTTCGGAACTGCAACGGCATTGAAAAATGATTTGGTTAGTGTAGCCGGTAAAACGGGAACAGCGGAAAAAAAAGGTAAAAACGGTTATTCGAAAGATAAATACACAAGTGTGTTTGCGGGTTTTTTCCCTGTTGATAATCCCAAATATGTTATGGTGGTTGTTTATGACGAAGCCAACTATCAAAAGAAATATTATTATGCGGCTCAATCCGCAGTGCCTACTTTCAAAAGGATAATGTTACAGATAATAGATAAATATGATAGCAAATTAATTGTGGAAAATAAAAAAAGAGAAGGCAAATTTGTAGAAATGCCGGATTTGATAGGAAAAAGTGAATATCAGGCAAAGGGTTTGCTGCGAAGTATGGGTTTAAAATATAAGATTACAAAATTGAATGATGAAAATATGGTTTCCAGCCAATATCCGGAAGCGGGAATGTTAGTAGATAAAGAACAGGAAGTTAAATTAATTGTAGGATTGCAAAAAGAAGAAAATCAAAATTTTGTATTCGGGAAAATGCCTAATTTAAAAGGGAAAACTTTGGTAGAAGCTATCAAAATAGCAAAAAAATTAAAGATAAAATTAAAAATTAAGGGTAAAGGAATTATAGAAAAACAATATCCTTCGCCCGGACAAAAGATAAAGATAGGACAAATATGCGAAATAATAGCCGAATAGAAAAATATATCAACGCTCTTAAAAAGAAGGATTTATTTGTAAAATTAGTAAATCCAGAAAATGATATTTCCATAACCGGTATTCAGATTGATTCCCGAAAGATAAAACGTGATAATATGTTTATTTGCATTACCGGTTTTTCATTTGACGGACATAATTATGCCAAAAATGCTATGGAAAACGGAGCAAGTGTAATTGTTTGCGAAAAACAATTGCAAAATATCAATTTGCCTCAGATTATCGTTAAAAATTCCAGAAAAGCGGAGGCTATAATATCGCAAATATTTTATCAAACGGAAAATCCGGGATTTAAACTGATAGGAATTACCGGAACAAACGGAAAAACAACAATTAGCTATCTGATAGAAAATATGTTAAGTAATATGGGCTATAAATGCGGTGTTATAGGTACTTTGGGTTATCAAATTAACGGTGAAAAATATAAAATAGAACGAACTACACCGGATTCTTTGGAACTGCATAAAATTTTGGATGCGATGAAAGATATGGATTTTGTAATAATGGAGGTTTCTTCACATTCGCTTGTTTTGGATAGAGTATATAATATGTGTTTTGATGCGGCGGTTTTTACTAATCTCACACAGGATCATCTTGATTTTCATAAAGATATGGAGTCTTATGCAAAAGCTAAGTATCAATTGTTTGAGCAACTCAAAAATAGCGGAGTGGCAATAATTTATAAAGACGATAAATACGGCAAAATCTTTTATGATGAAATAAAGAGAGATAAAAAATCGGTTTCATTTGAATCGGGAGATTATAAAATATCCAATGTCTCGGTATCTGCAAAAGTTTCCGAATTTGATGTGGAAAACGATTCCGAAAATGTACATTTTGTAAGTAATTTAATAGGCGGTTATAATGTGATTAATTCCGTATTAAGTATTGCTACGGTAAAAGAATTAACCGGTTCGAAATTATCCGATGTGGCTTTTGTATTCAAAAAAGATATAACCGTAAACGGTAGATTGGAAAAGATTGCAAATGACAGGGGTATTCATATCTTTGTAGATTATGCTCATACGCCCGATGCTATAAAAAATGTTTTATCCTCATTAAACGAGATTAAAACAAAGCGAATAATTACCGTTTTCGGAGCGGGGGGGAACAGAGATAGAAAAAAACGTCCTTTAATGTATGAAGAAGCTATAAAAAAGTCGGATTTGGTGATAGTAACTTCTGATAATCCGAGAAATGAAAATCCCATAAAAATTATTGAAGAAATTTTATCAAACAAATATGACAAAGAAAAAACATTAATTTATACCGATAGAAAAACAGCTATTCAAGTGGCTATTAAATTGGCAAAAAAAGACGATATCGTATTAATTGCCGGCAAGGGTCACGAAACATATCAGGAAATAAAGGGAAAGAAATATTATTTTAATGATAAAAAGGAAGTGGAAACCGCACTTAAATTCTCAACCAAAGGGAATTTATTTCTTCCGCTCGGTTTATTTTGGATTTATAAAACTTTGGATAAAAATATCCCTGTGGATTTTGAAGATTTCATCTTTTATAGCATTCATACGGATTCGAGAAAGATTTCGAAAAATTCACTCTTTGTAGCCTTAAAAGGTGAAAGGTTTGACGGTCATGATTTTGTGAAAGATGTTATAAAAAACGAGAGTGTTTTTGCTTTGGTCAATTATGATTTTGATGAAGATAATCCCAAGTTGATTAAAACAAAAGATACCCAAAAAGCCTACGGAATTTTGTCCGCATATTATAAAGCCATATTAAATCCTTTTACCATTGCCATTACCGGCAGTGTGGGCAAAACCACCACAAAAGAATTTTTGTATATGATACTATCAAATGCAAATTCCGTTCATAAATCGAAAGCAAATGAAAACAACCAAATAGGCGTACCGAAAACTATCTTTGAGTATGCCAATCAGGATTTTCTTATTAGTGAATTGGGAACAAATCATTTCGGAGAGATAGAATATTTGACTGATATTGTAAAACCGGATGCGGCTATCATAACTAATATCGGAGATTCTCATTTGGAATTTTTTAAATCAAAAGAAGGTGTTTTTCAAGAAAAGATTAAAATCTTTAAGGATAATCCGCCATTAAAAATAGTGAATGGTGATGATATGTATCTAAAAAAAACGGATGCGATAAAAGTAGGGTACCACAAAAAAAATGATTTTGTTATTTCCAAAGTTATATCGGATACCGACAAATCGATTTTTTATCTTAATGATGAAAAATATGAGATAAAAACGCCTTATTCGGTTTTTGTAATGAATGCTTCACTTGCAATTTCATTGGCAAAAAAAATAGGAATTGATTATCTGACTATAAAAGATGCACTTTCGCAAAAAGTTGATATTTCGATGAGAATGGAAATTGTGGAAAAAAACGGTGTTATTTTTTTGAATGATTGTTATAATGCAAATCCCGATTCTATGAAAGCGGCAATAAATTTTTGGAAAGATTATTTGAATGGAAAAAAACATTATGCAATCTTGGGTGATATGTTGGAATTGGGAGAAAAATCAAAAGAATTGCATATCGAAATAGGAAATTTATTAAAAGAAAAAGAAAACGTAATATCGGTAGGTAAATTTGCCAAATTTTACGGTGCAAATAAACATTTTGATAATGTGGATGAATTTTTAAAATCAAATTATGTTCATAAACTGCCTATACACTCTGTCGTACTGATAAAAGCTTCCCACGGAATAGGTTTGGATAAAATAATAAGGAGTTTGTAATGTTTTATCATTTATTTATGCCGTTAATCAAAAGTCATGTGTTCGGTTATAAAATCTTTAATGTATTTCAGTATGTAACGTTTAGAAGTGTGGGAGCTTTTATCACGGCGTTAATCTTTTCGCTGTTTTTGGGACCGTTTTGGATAAAATTAATAAAAAAAGCACAAGCTGTGGAAACGATAGATGACTATATGCCTTCTAATCATAAAACAAAAAGCGGAACGCCTACAATGGGCGGATTGATTATTTTATCGGGTTTATTGCTTGCCACTTTATTATGGAACAATTTAACGAATACCTATATTTTGATGATGATTTTTGTAACTGTTTGGTTAGGCGGAGTAGGATTTTTGGATGATTATCTGAAAAATATCAAAAAGAAAAAGGGCGGTTTGATTGCCAGATATAAATTAATTTTTCAATTGATGTTAGGAATAATCATATCCGGGTATTTATATATTAATCATCCTGATATTGCCAAAATCAGCGTACCTTTTTTAAAAAATGTAGTTCTTAATTTGGGTTGGTTTTTTATACCGTTTGTTATCTTTTTGATAGTGGGAGCTTCCAATGCGGTAAATTTAACCGACGGTTTGGACGGTCTTGCCGCAGGGACAATGGCTTTTGCCGTATTCGGGATAGGTGTATTTGCTTATATCAAAGGTAATTTTAAGATAGCAAATTATCTTAATTTGGAATATATTAATCAATCCGGTGAATTGGTGGTATATATTTCGGCTACAATAGGAACATTGGTAGGTTTTTTGTGGTTTAATACAAAACCGGCTGAAATTTTTATGGGAGA
>CAZUGB010000213.1:0-6223 GCA_964619925.1 uncultured Candidatus Cloacimonadota bacterium | reverse complement strand
TATTGATTGTTACAAATTATTTATTTAAAAAAGTGTCAATATTTTTATCTTATTATTTTCAAGAAAGTTATATATTTTTTTGAAAAAGTATTGTCAATTAAGAATTCCTTAAACTATTTAATTCCTCGTAAAATTTTGGATAAGATTTTTTTATCAATTCTGGATTTTCAACTTCAATTTGAGGGAATATCTCTTTTAATATGGAAAAACTCATTACCATTCTGTGGTCCGAAAAGGTTTTTAAAAGTACGGAAGGAGGAGTTTTATCAAGAGGATTAATAATAAGACTGTCATTTACATAATGAATATCCGCCCCCACTTTTTTAATCTGTGTCAAAAGTGAAATAATTCTATTGCTTTCTTTATATTTGAGATGTTGGATATTTCTTATAATCGTTTTTGAAGATGCAAAAAGCGAAAGAACGGCAATTGTAGGCACAATATCGGGACTATCTCGCAAATCCAATTCCTGACCTTCCAATTTGTTTTTTCTCACGAAAATACCATCATCGGTAAAACTTACATCCGCACCGTATTCCTTTAATATTTTAAATATCTTAAAATCGGGTTGAAGCGAATGAGAACGTCCGTATTTAATAAGAATACCTTTTGGACTTAATGCTCCCATAGCGGCGAAATAGGAAGCCGAAGAAAAATCGGGTTCAACACTAAATTCTTCCAAATTGTTGTATGTTTGATTTGCGGGAATCAAAACTCTATTTTCTCCCCAGAAATATTTTATGCCGAATTTTTTCATAATTTTTAATGTCATTAAAAGATATGAAAAAGAGACAATATCATCGGACAATGTAAGTTCAAAATCGTGTTTATAATATGGAGATATCAAAAGTAATGCGCTGGCATATTGACTGCTAACGGAAGAATCAATTTTAATTTTACCCCCGTTTAATCTTTTTCCGTGAATTTCTACCGGAAATTTTCCCGATTTTATTGAAGCACCAATTTTATTTAAAGCATCATACAAGATTTTTGAAGGTCGTTTTTTTAGTGAATAGCTAACTTCCAATGATGTTTTATAACCTTCCAAAGAGGCTAAGCGGGCAAGCAAAAACCTGTATGCAGTTCCCGAATCACTTATATAATACATTTTGTTTTGAAGTTTTGTCTCTCGCGGAAAAACCGTTACGTTACTTTGATCATGTTCAAATCTGATTCCCATTAGTTTAAGGTTGTTTTCCATGGTCTTTACATCGTTGCAAGAGGAATAATTCTTTATCTTCAAAGGTTTTGTAAGATATGTGGAGATAATTAATAACCGATTAATTATTGATTTTGAACCTTCTATTTTAATTTCACCGGATAAATTTAAATTTATGTCCATATCAATCCTCAAAGTCAAGAGTTGCAGGTAAACTTTTGTTTGACGAAATGCCTAATTTTTTCAATTTTTCCGCTTGTGAAATCAAATTACCTTTGCCGCTTGCAAGCAGTTTATAGGTATTATCATAACTGTTTTTCGCTTTATCGAGATGAGAACCTATTTCTTGAAGTTTTTTTACAAAATTAACAAATTTATCGTATAAAATTTCGCCGCGTTTAACGATTTCTTTTATATTTCTATTTTGATGTTCAATTTGCCAAAGATTGTTTACGGTTTTTAAAGCAAGCAAAAGAGTGGAAGGAGATACAAGCATAATGCTATTTTTAATGGCATAATCAAATATATCTCTGCTTTTTTGAATAGCGGTAAGATATGCCGCTTCAATGGGTATAAACATCAGAACATAATCCAACGAATTTATTTGCGGCAATTTATCATATTCTTTGGCTCCAAGTTCTTTAATATGGTTTTTTATCGAAAAGATAAATTCTTTTAACGCTCTTTCACGGATATTTTCATCTTCGGTTGTGAAATATTTTTCATAAGAAACCAATGAGACTTTGCTATCAATGATAATGTCTCTGTTATTCGGCAGATGAACGATAGCATCGGGAATTAATTTTCTGCCTTTGTCATCCTGCATTGATTTTTGCAATTCATACTCTATTCCTTCTTGCAAGCCCGAATCTTCAAAGATTTTCTTTAAACGCATCTCTCCCCAATTTCCCTGCATCTTTTTGTCGCCTTTTAGTGCTTTACTCAAATTTGCGGCTTCTTCCGAAAGTTTTTGATTGAGATTTTTCAGATTTGCCAATTCATTAAGCAACTTACCCTGTTCCTTAATCTGCTGATTCCCCAGAAACTCCAATTTTTGTTTAAAATCACCTATTTGCGTTTGAAGAGGATTAATAACGTTTTTTATACTGTTCACATTGGCTTTTTCCAATTTTTCCAATCGTTGATCCAATATTTTATTAGAAAGATTTTCAAATGCTTCCGAGAGTTCTTCTCTGGCTTTCTGCAAAAGAGCAATCTTTTCTTCCGCATTCTTTTTTTCTTGTTGTTGTGTAGTACGTATTTCGGATAATTCTTTTTCCATTTCAAGGATTTTTTGCGAATTTTTCTTATTTTCAAGTTTTAAATTATTATTTTCATTTTCCAGTTTCTCAATGAATTTTTGAAGATTATCCGCTTTTTCCAACGCATTGGATAATTTTTTTTCCAAATCCAAAATTCTTTCGTTCAATAATTTAACATCGTTTTTAAATTTTTGATTTTCTTCTTCCAACTTATCGGTAAGATTTTTATAATTTTGAACTTTTTCCGATAAAACCGAATTATTGATTTTTTCTTCCGAAAGGAAATTTGTTAACCTTTTATTTTCCGATTGGATTTTATTAAGTTCGTCCGTTAATTGTGTGTTATTTTCTATTGTTTCCTGTAATTTTAATTCAATTTCTTTATACTTTAATGAATTTTCCCCAATGATTTTGTTTTTTTTATTAATAACGAGAAAAAGAAATATTACAGCTGCAATAGCGAGAAATAATATGATATAGCTCATTCTTCTATCAATACAAAATTCTGATTATTTTTTACGGCTTCTTCAAGAATAAATTCGGATTTTTTAAGGCTTGCATAGATGTCTTTATCGTTTTTATCCAATTCCAAAATACCAAATACAAAATTAAATTCTTTCATTTCTTCCAAAGGTTTTATTTCGTTGATAATTCTTTGAATGGGAGAAATTGCACTTTGTTTTGAAGTTTCAGGCATAGCCAAAAGAATCATATGATTATGTGATCTACCGATTTTATCGGTTTTTCTAATATGTTTTGCAATGATGTTTACTATCTTTTTTTCAAGTTCATTAACTTTTGCCTTACCATAAACACGCGAAATTCTATGATAATTTGCAAAGCTGAATATCGCCACACTCAAAGGATGATTATACCTTTTGGATTGTTCAAAAAGTGAATTGAGCAATTTTTTGAAAGCTTCCGATGAATAAATACCGGTATTGTCTTCATATTCATTTAGATTTTTTATGAGTTCGTTTTGTTTGAAAATAAAAATAACCATACTGCAAACGGAGGAAAACATACAAAGTTTTGAAACGCTTTGCTCATCAAAACTATCATTTTTTTTATCCAAAAAAATAAATCCGAAAAATTCGTTTTGAAAATATAATGGAGCAATAATTACATCCTCCGCCTTATGTTCGAATTGATATTTGTTAGAATGAATTGATGATAATTTTTTTAGATTTTTTATAAGTTCGTCATCTTCTTTGAATGTGGTACTTTTTTCATAATGATGACTTAAATTTCTTCCTATTTTGAGACGATACCCTTTGAAATTGGGATCATATAAAAACAACCCCAAACTTTGGAAATCAAATTCCATTTCAATATCACGGATAATTTTGCTTAAATTTTCTTCAAGCGGATGCGTTTTTTTTATCTCATTTAAGAGTTTATCAAATTTAATTATTTTAAAAGGCATTTTTTCCTCCGAATTTACAAATCTTTGATCATTTCTTTTTTATTTTCAACGCAAAAATCACATAAATGATTATTACAAAACGAATAATAAATGTTTAACATACCCTGCTGATAAAGTGATTTTTTCTTGATTATCTTTCGTTGATTAGAATCCATATACTTGCTCATAAAGTCAAGAATAAAATTATCCGTTGTTGCGGGATATTCGGTAAATATTTTTTGGGCAACGGTTTTTAGATTATTATATTGCATTTTTTTTGCATATAAGATTGATATCGGGATAATAATATTTATTAAAATCGTGTCGATTCTTGATTTTCCCATTTTATAATTCAGGGGAAAATAATCAGCTTCATAAGAAAAAAATTCATATAAATTTTTCTTAAAATCTTTTAAGTTATATTCTTCTTTTGAAAATGTGAATAAAGAAAATATGTAATTTTCCATTCCTTTTTCAAAACTTTTATAAATCAAGTCTGATAATTGCAAAAACCTTATTGCCGGATTATTAACCGGTCTTATTCTAAAAGTATTCCAAGAAATTGTTAATGTTTGATCTTTGATAAAATCTTGTTTGTTATATAGTTCTATCCATTTATTTTTAAATTGTTTCGGAAATGAAGAAGGTAATGCGTTAATCAAATTAGTATAAACGATAACTAATGCAATAAATTCTTCATATGTCATTCCTTGCGAGTAAAATTTTCTTAACATTTTGTAGGGTAATTGTTCCGCCACTTTTATCATTTGGAATTTATTTTTACTATAACCCAGAGCTTCCAAAAGTGCCGAGTAAATTATTTGTTCAAAACTATGAAAATTTAATTCCGCATCAAATCTTTTAATTTTATTTTCCAAACGTTGCAAACCCAATTTGTTTAATAATGCTTTCACAGTCTCCGGAGGTTCACTTGCAAAGAAACCGCAAAATTTATCCTTCGGTTCAAATTTAAATTCGTATCTTGCCAAAAGTTTTTTTATGCTTTCATCCAAAAAATTGCCGATTTTCACAATTTCAATACGTTTGCCGTTTTCCGTAACGGTGTATTGCTCTTCCAAGTTATGTTCAAATACCACATGGAGTATCACATTGTTATAATTTTTATCCTCATGATGATTATGTCTTTTCCAATCGTATGAATTAATATGAATTTCGATATCTCCTTTAATGAGTTTATCATCAATTTTGATAATGGCATTTAAAAAATCAGGACCGGCAAAGGTATTCCACCGACCCTGAAAAATTATTTCCAACTTTTTGCCGGATACGGCTTTTAAAGGATTTATAAAATGAAAACCATCCCAAATATGATATAAAAAGTTTTCATTAAAATGTTTCATCTTATTTGATAAATTTTTCCACCTCTTCGGCAATAGCCAATGCGGAAGTAAGTCCGGGAGATTCTATACCGATAAGGTTAATAAAATTTGGTAAACCTTTATCGCTTTCTTCTTTTATATAAAAATCTCTAAAATCATCGTTCGGTCCTTGTAATTTCGGTCTGATTCCGGTATCGTCCATTTGCAATTGATCCATTTCAATATCCAAATATTTGTTTACGGCTTTAAAGAAATCTTCCTTGTATGTTTCATCCATCTTATAATCCAATTTATCCACATAATAGGCATTGGGACCAAATCGTACTTCACCGTTTAAATTTATCGTGAGATGTATTCCGAGATAAATACCTTTCGGATCAGGAAGAGGATAAATAAGGTGTTCTACGTTTTTAATTTTTGTAGTTTTGTAATATTCGCCTTTGCACCAATGTATTTTTAATTTATTTTCTTCCGTATCGATACCCACCATTTCGGCAATTTTATCCGAGAATAATCCGGCGGAATTAATTACGTAATTTGCCAAATATTTTTCTCCGTTTGAAAAACTGACAATATAACCGTCATCGGTTTTTTCGATTGATGTAACTTCCATATCGTAAACTACAAATCCGTCGTTTTCTTCGGTTAGATAGGCTAATTTTTCCATAAATTTGTGGGTATCCACTATGCCGGTGGAAGGAACATAAAGAGATTTTATCGCCTTTACACTCGGTTCGAGCTCTTTTGTTTTTTCTTTATCAAAAATTACCATATCTTTCACACCGTTTTTCTTACCGTTTTCTATCAATTTTTCCAGATAGGGTAATTCTTCTTCGTCGGTGGCAACGATTAATTTCCCACAATTTTTATAAGGAACATTATTTTCTTCGCAAAATTGATACATTAATTCATTGCCTCTGATACAAAGTTTGTGTTTTAAAGAACCATGCACATAATAAAGTCCCGAGTGAATAACTTCGCTATTTCTACTACTGGTGTGTCTGCCCAAATAATCTTCTTTGTCCACCACAACCACATCTTCGAATTTTTTTGATAA
>CAZUGB010000212.1:0-2624 GCA_964619925.1 uncultured Candidatus Cloacimonadota bacterium | reverse complement strand
AGTTCTACCGCTCTTTTTAGTTTTGCAATCGGCAAATTCTCTCCTTCAAAGATATATGATAATCTTATTGTGTGATAATATTTCGGATGAACATCTGTCTGGTCCGCTTCGGCTTCCAAGTGAAACTTATAACCTTTTACTTTCATTTTAGTCAATATGGATACGACATCCATTCCGGTACATCCTGCCAGAGATGCCAATATAAGAGGCTTGGGCCGAGGACCTCGATCTTTGCCTCCTACTCTCTCTTCGGCATCTATGGTAAAATGATGTCCGTTTACTTCCACATCGAAAGCCATATCTTCCAGCCAAGTAACTACGGATTTAGAACTCATATTCGGCTTCCATTTCCCTTAATACTTTGTTGAAATTTTTAAGATAAATTTCCACATCGTCAAAAATTTGTTGCAACTTGTCTTCGGGTAATTTTTCGATTAATCTTTTTTGAATATCTATAAATTCATTCAAAGCATCTTGATTGGCTTCAAGACCTTGAGGTGTTATTTCACACAACCAGCTTCTTCTGTCTTTTTTCGAAGGGAATCTTCTTACAAGTTTTTTCTTTACCAAATTATCAATAATTCTTGTTACACGGCTATGAGAAACCTTTAATACTCTAGCCATTTCGTTCATTGAAACCGGCACGTCAATTGAGCTTAAAAAGTTCAAAAGTTCACATTCCATTCTTCCTAACTTGATACATTTTTTGTGAATAAGGGAATTTTTTGAGCATAATTTATAAATTTCCTTATTCAATGCAGCGAATTTTTCTTGTGCATTTTCCATATTTCACCCCTTAATATTTAGCATTCTATCTATTTTTGCTTTATCAAAACCGACAATAGGATAATTATCTATCCATAATTGAGGAACACCTTGCTGTCCTGTTTTTCTTACCATATCTCTTGCCGCTCTTTGATCTTTGGATACATCAATATCCTTAAACCTAAAACCTTTTTGCCTGAGATAGGTTTTTACCTTTCGGCACCACGGGCAACTTGGCGTGGAAAAAACTATGATTCTTTTTTGTCTTTTTTCCATTTTCACCTCTTTCCTACTAAATTAATAATGTTAAATGTTATGATATAGTAACATTTTTTTTTCATAAAGCAAATAAAATTATTCCGATAATATTTTTTTTATTATATCTTTCGGTTGCAAACCTTCCGCATTGGCTGCAAAAGAGGTTAATATCCTATGTTGCAGAACTATTTCCGCCACCTGTTTTACATCGTTTACCGAAGGAGTAAGCCTATTATAAAGAGCCGCGCGTGTTTTGGCAGCCAATATCAGATATAGTGAAGCTCTGGGACCTGCTCCCCACGATACCATTTTATTTATAAATTCATCCGCATTCTCTTGATTTGGACGCGTGGAACGAACTAAATTTACGGCATAATCCACCACGTGGTCACTTACCGGTATTTCCAAAATCGCTTTTTGAATTTCGGTAATTTTTCTTGCATTTAGCACAGGTTGAACCGTGTCAATCTGCGGTGCGGTTGTCATTTTTACAATATTTTTTTCTTCTTCGTAAGAAGGATAATCAATAAAGATTTTGAACATAAATCTATCCAATTGAGCTTCCGGTAAAGGATATGTACCTTCTTGTTCGATAGGATTTTGCGTGGCAAAAACCAAAAACGGTTTTTCCAAAGTAAAGGTTTTGTTACCTTGCGTTACTTGATATTCCTGCATTGCTTGTAAAAGAGCCGATTGAGTTTTTGGTGGTGTTCTGTTTATTTCGTCAGCCAGTATTATATTGGCAAAAATCGGACCTTTGATAAACTCGAAATATCTTTTTCCGTTCAGTTTATCTTCCGATAAAATTTCCGTTCCCGTGATATCGGAAGGCATCAAATCGGGTGTGAATTGTATTCGTGAAAATTTCATATTCAGTATTTTTGCCAATGTGGAAATGAGCAAGGTTTTTGCCAATCCGGGCACACCTTCCAAAAGACAATGTCCTCCGGAAAACAAGGCAATTAAGAACTGCTCCACCACCTTATCCTGACCGATAATTACCTTTTTTAATTCATCTTCTATTTGTTTTCGTGCATCCGCCAAATTTTCCAATATCGGAACAACATTTTTATCCATTTAATAAACCTCTCTATTTATAAGAAAATATTTCTTTATAATTTACTTTTAAACCGATTAATGACAAATATCCCGTGATGAAAATTATCACTCCGGTAAGAAGATGAGAAAACGTTATCACGGCACTTGCAAGATTTTTATCAATACCCAATCCGAAGCCGAAAATCAAAGTCCACATAAATTGATTGGAACCGACCTGTGCCGGTGGTGTGGGCAAAATATATGTTAAATTCATAAAAGTATATCCGAACAAAACTTTCCAAAAGCTGATATTTGAAGAAAAAGAATGAAAAACTCTCCACACATAGAAGGTTTCGGATAAAACAGCGAGCAATGTGAGAAAAATCACTAATAACCAATCTTTTTTTCGTGATTTCATCACCGCCATACCTTCGATAAACGAAGAAGAGAACCGCATAAGTCTATTTCTTATTTTTCGGGGAAAAAATATGAAAAACAAATTAATAAACTTTTGAGCAAAATTTTTATATCTAACCGAAAAAAACACAAAAAATAAGAGAATA
>CAZUGB010000211.1:0-10475 GCA_964619925.1 uncultured Candidatus Cloacimonadota bacterium | reverse complement strand
CCCCACAAACGTAAAAACGGAAGGATGATAAACTTTTAAAGGATCAATAGGATGAAAGATGTCTAATCCCCACAAGAGAACAAAAACCACCATAAAAATAAAAAACAAAACCCTTATCGGGTTTGATATTACAAAAGGTACCTTAATCTGCTTGAATGTGGACTGTTCCTTTGTGTTTTTTCCCAATCGAAATATAAAATCCTGCAAAACTCCCAGCTGACAACCCCAAGCACAAATCGATTTGTTGGCAATTACCACGAATAAAAGAAAAATAAACATAGCTACCAAACGCGGAATAAAAATCACATGTTCCGAACCGTATAAAACCACCGCATCTTTTATTGTTCCCATAGGACTTGGATCCGAACCGTATAATACACCGAAAAGAACAATCCCAATGGCATAATAAAGCACTCTGTTTTTAGCAGTTATTTTATGATTTTTCAATTGAATTATCGTAAAAATTATAAACCCGAGCCATAATAAAAATTTTGATAATATTTTTTTAAAATCCTTTTGACTATTCTCAATAAAAAGCGCCAAATTTTTTCCGTAAACTTGTTTTAACTCATTTGTCTCAGGATAAATATCTATTAATTTCTTTTTAAAATCTTTTTTGTTTTGCAATTTAAATGTTTTTAAAACAAATTTTGCAGGTAATCTGTTCACATTCATAAAATCACCTACAGTCATGGAATCATTTATCAAAAGTGAATCCGCTTGTGGCAAAAGTACCGCATTATTTCCCCAAATTCTTTCGGAAAACATAGAAAACAACATCACTATCCCAACCAGAAATATTGCGGCAATAGCCGTTTGAAATCCTTTCATTTAAAACCCCTTTTATTAATTATCATTATCATCAAATTTCCAATGTATATGCTTTGCCGTCTTAAAAGAATAACTATCCAAAAAATTTATTATTCGATTGATGTTATATCCTTTTTGAACGGAAAAATAGTCAACATTTTCTTTTTCCGCCATATTTAATAATTTTGAATCTATTATCAAAACCGTATTTTTATGAAATTTCATATTATCGCAATTCGTTATCAGTTTTGTTTTTTTACCTACTTTTTTGTATATGGAATCTTGTAGCGATTTAAAATAGATCAAATTATCCTTATCGGAACAGATTATCAAATCGGTATTTTTGGCAAAAACTTCCACAATGCGTTTGCCTTTTTCCAAACTGTAATTTGTATTTGTAAAATGTTTGTACAAACCGATTCCGCCGGAATATAAAAACCATACGGCAATTATCACCGATGCCACTCTTGCCAAATTTGTCATATTTCTCACTTTGGTAAGTAATCCCACAAAAGCAAGCGGTATCAAAAAGACTGATGTTCCGAAAAAGAAACCGGTAAAAAGCAATGTTCCGGCCATAATTCCGCCCAGATCAATAGATTTGGAAAGAGCTATCAAAAAAGAAGGACAAAAGTTCAATCCTGTTAATACTCCCAAAAGAATGGCATTTCTGGTAAATCGGGTATATTTGGGAATACTGCAACTATGATGTTTTTTATGTGTTCTTATAGTGGTTAGAACCAAATAAACGGAAAGTAAAATATAGGCTATGGATGCATAAAAAGAGCGATCAATTCCGGCAATTTTGGAACCTGTAAATCCCGCCGCCGCTCCAAATGCCGCATAAGAAAAAAACCTGCCTACGGATATTTGGAATACTGCTATTAGACTTTTTTTTAACTGCCTTTTTTCCGTGAGTAAATAGGGTAAGTATATAGGCGTGCAAGTTACCAAACAAATGGTGCCCGTAGATAACCCCAATAAAAAACCCTCTATCAATGTTCTTATCATTTCTCTATTTTCTTTATCGTCAGTTTTAGTCCTTTATCTACCGGACAAATATCCACACACTTTTCACAATGAATACATTCGGGATTATCTATCACTTTGTATTTTGTAATTTCTATTCCCATGGGACAATTAATATTACACAAATTGCAATGTTTACACGTTGATTGGTTTCTTACTATTTTAAACCGCGGAATATGTAAGATATTACCCGCAAATTGAATAATATTCATAAATGCGGCATAGGGACACAAAACTCTGCAAAAAAATCTATCGATGAAAATACTTATCACAAAAATCGATATTAACACAAACAAAGCGCCCAACCTGATAACTTGCGGATGCGCAATTGCATAAATCGGACAAAATGAAACCGTTATATAAAGCATAAAGTTATATGCAAAATAAACTGTTAGTAAAAAAACCGGATATTTAATATACATCAAAAAATTCATAAATTTATATTTCGGTTTTCTTTTTTTTATTAAACCCGTAATATCCTGTATTGTACCGATAGGACAAATATAGCCGCAAAATTTTCTTCCGAATATTATTGATAACAAAGCTATGGATAATCCCGCTATCACCGAAACGGGAAATAATAATTTTGCAAATCCCCCGTTCAAAAACATTCCACCGAAACAAACCGCAGAATAAGGACAAAATTCATGCGCCGTTTGATACTTTCCCAATATCAAAAAGATAAAAAGATATACCGAAATTAATAAAAAAAATATCTGTATGCCGAATCTATATCTGCTTATTTTCATTTTTACCTCAATGATGCGTTTGTAAAAACACGCTTATAGTGTCAATTTAATAATTATGACACCATATTTCCTATTTCCCTGCGTTTTATTTGCGGGATAAAAATTTGTATCTTCTATTTTTTTTTCGATAATCTTATGCAAGCGGCAAAAAGCTTTTCATCCTTATTTTGTAAGCCTGTAAATTGCATATTCCATGGCAAACCGTTTATTGTAGCCATAGGTACGGACAGAGTAGGAAAACCTAAAAAAGTCCACGGTAGGTTCATAATGGGGTTTCCGGTAGAAGATAAACCCTTTGGTGCTATATCGGTAGCGGAAGGCGACAACCAAAAATCGATTTTTTCATAAAGAGAATGTTGTTTTATTTTTGAAATCAATTCCTTCCTTTTTTGCTTAATTTCTTCTATCCTCTCTTTTGATATTTTACTACCTTTTTCAATTAATTGTTTTGATTTATCGCTGTATTTTTCGGCAAATTTTTCATATGTTATTTTATGAACCGAATAAAATTCATAAGCTATCAAAACGTTGTGCATTTTATTAATTGTATCTATTTTAAATTCATCCTCAAAAATAGGAAACCGTACAATTTTTTCAACCTGATAAAAGTCTTTTAATTTTCTATAAAATTCTTTTAAGATTCTATCGCTTGCCTGATTTAGATATTCTTTAGACGGAATTGCCGCCAGCAAACCTTTGCTAACCTCTATTTTTCTCCAATTGTCGCAAACTAAAGAAGCTACAAATCGGCTACCTTCCAAATCCTGTGTAAAAAACCGATATGATCAACCGAAGGGGAAAAAGGTAACACTCCATCCATTGAAATACGATTAAACGAAGGTTTGTATCCCACCACACCACAATAGGATGCAGGACGGGATATTGAACCAATGGTTTGCGTTCCGAATGCCAAAGGAACAATCCCTGCTGATACCGCCGCCGCAGAGCCGCTACTTGAACCTCCGGGCGTGTGCAAAATATTATGCGGATTTTTAGTAGGTCCGGGCTTGAAATAGGCAAACTCGGTCGTTACCGTTTTTCCGAATATTATAGCTCCGTAACCTTTTAGTTTTTTTATTAAACTACCCTCTTTGCCTGTGATATGTTCCCAAGGTAATATGGAACCGGCTTGAGTTTTAAATCCTTGTACATGAAAGATGTCTTTTATTCCTACGGGAATTCCGAAAAGAGGCGGGCGTTGTTTTTTGTCCGGAAATTTCCTTTTTAATTTTTGCAATTCGCCAAAGACTCTTTCGCAACGGTTCTTCTCCGGTAAAAATGATTTTATTATATCATCCTTTTCTTTAAATCTTGCACAAACTTCTTTAAGAAATTGCTCATACGATAACGTTTCGGATTGAAGTTTATCTAGTATTTCGGAAAGATACAATTTTTCTACCAATCTCATAAAACACCGTTTTTTTTCAGATTTTCTATTTCCTCATCGGTATAATTTAAAAATTTCTTTAAAATTTCCTCGTTATGCTCACCTATTTCGGGCGGTGCTTTTCTTTCGGTACTATCTTCTATGAAATCCATTTTTATCGGATTACCCGCTATTTTTATTTTTCCCGCTTTTTTATCATTAACTTCCACAATCATATTTCTAGATAAAACCTGTCTGTTTTTCATCACCTTATCAATTGTGTTTATCGGACCGCATGGAATACCGGCATTTTCAAATATTTTTATCCATTCGTCAGCAGTTTTTTGAGCAAAAAGTTCTTCCAAAAGCGGTATTAAAATATCATAATTTTTTGTTCTTTTATCATTTGTTGAAAACATTTCATTTGTCTTCCAATCCGGTTTTTTTATCACATCACAAAATTTTTGCCAAAGATTATCATTTCCTATGGGAAGAACAAAATATTTGTCCTTTGCTTTGAATGCTTGAAAAGGGGTTATTGTAGGATGACGATTACCCATTGGTTTGGGCGGTATATTATCCACTTGGTACCTTGTGAGTGCATTTTCCAAAATAGCAACTTGACAATCGAGCATGGCAACATCTATTTTTTGTCCCAAACCGGTTTTTTCCCTTTGATAAAGAGCGGCATTGATGCCGATAGCAGTGAACAAAGAAGCCGTAATATCACCTATAGACATTCCCACACGAGTAGGCGGTGTGTTTTCCCAACCGGTAATACTCATTATTCCCCCCATTGCCTGCACCAGCATATCATAAGCGGGTTTTTTCGAATCGGGTCCGCTATGACCGAAACCAGACGAAGCCGCATAGATTAATTTCGGATTTATTTTTTTCAGTTCGTTATAACCCAAACCGAGTTTTTCCATAGTTCCCGGACGAAAATTTTCCACTAACACATCAGCGTGTTTTACCAATTCTTTTAATATTTTTTTCCCTTCTTCTTTTTTCAAATTTAAAGAAATACTTTTTTTCTCTCGATTTAAACTAAGAAAATATAAACTTCGTCCGTTTTTAAATGGACCGAAATATCTTGAATCATCACCTTTGCCGGGCATTTCCACCTTGATAATTTCTGCTCCCAAATCGGATAAAACCATTGTACAAAATGGACCTGCCAACACTCTGGTAAGATCCAATACCACTATTCCCGAAAGCGGTTTCTTTTTCATAATTATATTACCTCTTAAACGTTTTTATTAAAAAACCCCGACAGTTGTCGAGGCATTAATTTTTATTTTTCTTTTTCTTCCAAAATTTTCAGAGCCACCTTTTCCGCCGTTATCGGCATAGAAGTAATTCTAATTTCCAAAGCATCTTCCACGGCATTTGCTATCATAGGTGCCGCGGGTATCATGGTATGTTCGCCTACACCTCTGGCACCGAATGGACCGTCCGGTTGCGGTACTTCCACCATAATCGGAACAATTTCATCCGGAATATCCATAGCCGTTGGGATTTTGTAATCGGTAAAATTAGGATTGAGTAGTTTCCCTTTTTCATCATAACGCATATCTTCATATAAAACTGTGGCAAGCCCTTGCAGTAAACCTCCCGTTAGTTGTCCCTTTACCAAATCGGGATTAATGGCTTTTCCCACATCGATAGCTTCCACTGCTTTTATCACATGCATTTCACCGGTTTCCTTATCGATTTCCAGAGTTATGGCTCCGGCACCTACGGTATAGTGAACATTAGGATGACCTCCCTGACTTGTTTCGGGATCACTTTTCGCAGAGGTATATTCAGGCATAAAAACGCCTCTTCCAAGTATAGGACCGCCTTTAAACGTTCCATCTTCGGCTTGAATACCAGCTATCACAATATCTTTTAACGGCAATTCGAATTTTGGCTGCGTTTTGCATTTTACTTTTTCATCTTCCAAATAAAGTTCGTCTTTGGGTAAATATTTTGTTCGTGCCACCAAATCGAAAATCTGTTCTCTCGCATCAAGAGCGGCTCGTTTTACGGCATTACCGCAAGACCAAGTAACATGCGATGCCACTGTTTGCCATTCATAAGGATTTCTATCGGTATCGGGATTTTCCGTTCTTATTTTTTCTACCGGCACGGATAAAATTTCCGCGGCTATTTGAGCCATTACAGTAAGATAACCTTGTCCCATATCCATTCCCGAAACCAAAATATTGATGCTTCCGTCTTCACTGAATTTTAAAAATGCGGCTGATGAAGCGTTCGGTGGCATTGCGGGTGCTTTCCAAATCAAAGAAAATCCTTTACCGATTACTTTATTCGGGTCTTTCGATTCCACTTTTTTGCCCCATTCGATTTCTTTTGCCACTTTATCGATAGCTTCCAAAAGTCCGTTCGGATTCATAGGAACACCATATGCCAATAAATCACCTTCTCGAATTGCATTTTTTCTTCTTATTTCCACCGCATCCATACCGATAGCTTTTGCAATTCTATTTATATGAGATTCCAAACCGAACATAAATTCGGAATATCCGAAACCGCGATAAGCTCCGCAAGGTGGTAAATTCGTATATAAACACACCGAATCTATGGCAATATTCGGAAAGCGATAAGGTCCTATTGCCGATAAACCCACGGCATTAACCACATTCGCTCCGTATTCGGCAGATGCTCCCGTGTCCCAATATAATTTATGTTCAATTGCCGTAAATGTTCCGTCTTTTTTTACTCCGATTTTTAGATGAGCTTTCACACCTAATCTTTGAGAAGTATTATAAAATTCCTGTTCTCTGCTCCAAATGATTTTGATAGGATTTCCTTTTAGTTTTGATGCCAAAGCGGCGGCTAATATCTCCATGGAAACACCGGCTTTACCACCGAATCCGCCTCCTATCGGCGGAGCAATAACCCTTACGTCCTTATGCGAAAAACCCAAAGGTGCCAAAGATTCCGCAAACAAATTTCTTTGTGTATGCGGTGACTGAGATGACGCCCATATTGTTAATCTTCCCGACAAATCGCAATATCCTATGGCAACATGTGTTTCTATGGGACAATGAGCATATCTGGGAACAAAATATTCGTCTTCCAAAATATAATCCGCTTCTTCAAAACCTTTTTTAATATCGCCTCGTCTTGTTTTTCGCCAATGAGCAATATTTGTATTTGCTTTTGGAAAAAACCACGGAACGTGTGAATAATTTCCCAAATCGGGATGAATTAAAATGGCATCTTCCTTTAACGAATCCATTTGATCGAAGATAGCGGGTAAAGGTTCATATTCCACTTTTACCAATTTTGCGGCTTTTTTTGCCGTTTTTATATCTCTGGCAACCACTGCGGCGACCTGTTCGCCCACAAATCGAACCCTATCTTGCGCAAAAATATATCTGTCTTTCATATATAAGCCGAATTTATATGGGAAATCTTTCCCTGTAAAAACTTTAATTACTCCGGGATACTTTTCAGCCTCGCTCGTATCTATTTTTAATATTTTTCCGTGTGCTATCGTGCTTTCCACTATTGCCGCATACAAAAGATTCGGTCCGAAATCAAGGTCATCGGTATATTTTGTGGCACCTGATACTTTTTCTTTTCCGTCTATTCTAATAATCGGTTTCCCTACGAATTTTAAATCGCTCATCTTGCCTCCTTATTCTTTCGATGCTTCGTGAACTGCATCCAATATAGGTTGATAGCCCGTGCATCTACACAAATTACCCGAAAGAGCTTCTTTTATTTCTTCTTTTGTAGGATGTGGATTTTCATTTAATAATTCCGTAGATGTAATAATTGCCCCGGGCGCACAAAAACCGCACTGAAAAGCATTTTTATCTATCATTGAAGTTTGTATTTTGGTTAGTCCCTCTTTTGACAGACCTTCCACTGTGGTAATCTCTTGTCCATCCGCTTCTATTGCTAAAACAAGACAACTTCGCACGCTTTTGCCGTTTAGCAAAACAGCACACGCCCCGCAATCTCCTCTGTCGCAACCGTGTTTGGGACTTTTTATCCCGAATTTATTTCTTAATACTTCCAAAAGGATGTCGGTAGGCTCCACATAAGTACTTCGTAATTCGCCATTTAGTTTTACGGTTATTTTTTTCATAATTCACCGCCTTTTGCTTTTAATAATTTATTTAAACCTCTTTTAAACATTATTTTCATTATGTGTCTTCTGTATTTTTCCGATGCTCTGATATCCGAAATCGGCGATATTTCGGTATCTAAAATTTGTGACGCTTCTTCAATCACTTCGTCCGTTATTTTCTTATCGCGCAAAAATTTTTCGGTAGCGCTTAATCTTTTGGGTATTGGTCCCACTGCACAAAAAGCTAATTTTATTTTATTTTCTTCGTCCAGATAAATGCCAATTCCAGCCTGAGCCAAATCTTCGCCTCTGTATCTTCCGTGTTTTTCATATGTTGCATAGTGTTTTACTTGTGGAATTTTTATCTTAATCGCCGTAACCAATTGATTGGATTTTAAAATCGTTTTTTTGGGGGCAACAAACCATTTGTGAATATCGATTTCATTTGTTCCGTTAGTATCTTCCACAATAACTTTGGCATCGTATATTAAAAGTGCAGGTGCAGAATCCAAACTAGGAACAGCCGAACAAATATTCCCTGCTAATGTGGCTCTATTTCGTATTCCCACCGATGCAACCTTTTTTGCACTATCACATAACAATGGCAAGTAAGTATTTAATAACTCCGATTTGATAATATCACTAAATGTAACTCCCGCTCCGATTATTATTTCGTCATCCCTTTTTTGGATTTTGTTAAAATCGGACAGATTTTTTACATCTATCAAAACTTCGGGTTTCAATACATCTTCTTTCATTAAAACAATTAAATCCGTTCCGCCCGATAAAATTTTTGCCTTATCGGAATATTTATTAAGCAAATTCAGAACTTCGGCTTTATTATCGGGTTTAAAATATTCAAAATCATTGATTATAGGCATAAAACCTCCTTTTGATTTCTCTTTGCCGTATCAACTTTTTTATTATCCTGTTTTTTTATACAAAAACCATTAATATGCACAATTTTTTACAATCTTTTTATTAATATCATAGGTATTTTGCTTTTTATTATTGAAATTAAGATAAAAACAGTTGCGGATACCCGCTATAATAACAGGCACCCGCACATAAAATTAATCTTCGGGAACATCCATTGCCACGATACGACACATGGAAGATTCCATTTCTATCCCTCTTAACGGAAATAAACCTACCCATAGTCTTTTGTTGCTAACCTTATCTATCTCTCCACCGAGATTTTCGGCATGAACCAAACCTTTCGGGAAAAGTTTAAGATGCATAACCTGATAATATTCTTCAAGCGGGAACATTTCATCCCAAGTTTTTCCATAATTTTTGATAAGTTTTGCTTCCGCTTCCTTAAAAAGTTTCGGATGCCAATCTCTGATGATAGTATTCATTGGATGATCGGCACTACCGCAATCCACACCAATCCATTTTATTTTCATATCAAGAGCCCAAGTGTGAAAATCGGGACTGGGTCCGGGATGTTTTACAAAATATCTTACTTCGTCGGATTCCGGTTGGTCCCATGCATATCTGTGATAACCGGTGTTTATGATAAGAATATCACCTTTTTGAATATCCACTTTGGACATCAAAAGTTCGGGTGTATATAAATCATAATCGCCCATTTCCTGAGAAATATCCACTATTGAAGCGGGACCTATCCATTCTTCCAAAGGAACATTTCCTATCGTTCTTCCGTTTCCCACAAAATGAATTTCTCCGTCGATATGCGTTCCTACGTGATTACTTGTGGTTATAATTTGACCGTTTGCTCCTTGTCCCATATGAGCGCCTGCAAGACGCTTGAAGTATTGAATTTGCATAGGCACATAGCTTGGCCACGGTGGTGTGTGAATACTTAATCTTTGTGTAAGATCATATTTCTTTACTTTGTTCATAAAACTTAAAAATTCGGTTGTGTTCATTTAATCCTCCTTGATTTTATTTATTTAAATTTTCCAATGATTTTGCAAAACCTATAAATGCCTTTTCAAATGGTTCCATAGGTGCGCTTAATACTCCGGCTCCCACCTGTCCTACACCGGGATTTTTGTGTGCAACTCCCGTATCTATAAAAGGTAATACATTTTTCTTTACAACTTTTATCACATCAATACCCGTAGGTGTGCCTCTAAAATTAAGATAAGGTATCTGATAGATATTATTTTCGCCTACGGTTATTTCATACATAGCCAAAGTATAATTCAAAGCGTCCGTTGCAGAACCTCCCACAAATTGAACGATTGCCGGAGCCGCCGCTATGGCAAAACCGCCCAAACCGTTTGTTTCCGTTATCGAGCTATCACCGATATCGGGATTAGCATCATCTTTTGAAAAGCCCGAAAAGTATAAAGCATCGGGTACCTAAGCTTTACCCACAAACCAACTGTTGCCTGTTCCGGACAATTGAATACCGAAATCGGTACCGTTACGCGCCATTACCACAGCCATACTGCTACCGGGA
>CAZUGB010000210.1:0-1702 GCA_964619925.1 uncultured Candidatus Cloacimonadota bacterium | reverse complement strand
CGCAGGACTACGAAAAAAGAATTGATCCTCAGCTTGATAAAGCAATTGAAGTGGCATTAACGGAAATTAAAAAAAATCCTTACAAACCACCGAAATTTGACAATATTCCGGATTTGTCTTTGCCAAAATTACCCGAATAATAAAAAAGGGCGGGGTTTTTACCCGTCCGAAATTTTTTATAATTTTTAACTACTTTTTTAACACAAAACTTAATTGAAATTGTAAAATAGCTTTTATCATTTCTCGATTCAATTAATGCGGCAATAATTATACAATTGCGTTTGAATTTAGATTCAAGAATTTTAAAATAAAAAGTTTTGACGAAAAATTATTAGCTTTTATTTGCGTTGATTAGTGATAAAAATAAAAAGTTATGAGGGTTATTATGTTTAGAAAAGTTCTTTCAGTTGCCATTTTATTGGTTTTGATAAACGGTTTGTTTGCGGAAGAAATTGAAAAGCCCAAATCTTTTGTAGCAAACGGGGAGCGATATGATTTTGAGTCTTTTGATCAAAATAAAGTTCCTTCCTTGATAAAGGAATGTTTTCCCAATGTAACTTTTTATATAAGTCGTATGTTTTCGTTACATATGCTCGGTGAACCCGAAGACAGAGACGAAGATATAGTAGCTGTCTTTAAAGGTAAAAAATATTGGATAGCTCATTTTAATAAGCTTTGGTTAGATGCCGCAAAAGATAAAAAGGATTTAAATAAAATGCTTAAATCTTATGTGTTATTAAGATATTGGCGTGATACATTTCATCTAAAGCATTATAAAGAAAAGTTGTACTATGGGAAAGATGGTCAGATAAAAGCGAAAAGAATACCTCCTAAATACAATAAAATTGAGGTGTCTGATCTAACAATATGGTCAAAAAAATATAGTGATTATTATAAAACTGTTACTATTAGAGGAGTTTTATATGTAAGTATAGATTCCAAAAAATATAAATGGATAGTAGAAATAAAAGGAAACCAAATATTTGAAATTAAAAGTTATAATATCCCCAAAGATAATAGACAGGGTGAGTCCATAGGACCGAAATTTTACAGTATTAAAACACAAAAAGATGTTTATTTTGAGATAGTTGGAGGAACTTTTCAAACACAAACGATGCATGATACTGTATTTTATTATGTAAAGGTTAGCGAAAATAACATAAATACGGGAAAAAATATTACAATTAGAGTTACCGGTTTAAATAATAATGAAAAAATTGAATTTTTTATAATATCTAAATATGGTTACACTGAAAATGATAGTATTCGGGTTAATAAAGATCTTACAGCGAATTCTTCGGGGATTTGTAAATATACTTGGCAACCACCAAACGGCAAGCAAACAGGTCTTTGCAAAGTCAAAATAATAAGAGAAAATAAGGATATAACTTATTGGAAAAATCATTATATCATTCCTGAGCATGTTAAGACAGGAACATTTGATGGTGGTTATAATTACGAAATACACCACTGCAATCAATTCTTTGCGGAATATGTGAAAACAGCATTAATAAAATCTTGGAAAAAACAAGTGGATGAAAGGAAATTGGCGGAAAGTTGTTCCGATAACGAACCTATTGATCTCAATAATATTTATAAAAATACCAAAAATTTATGATTTTTCAAAAGAACGATAATTAAGTGTATCATAAAATTAATTTTATAATGTAGAGATAAGGTAAAAATTAGTTCTATAAAAAAA